>NZ_JBQFTP010000009.1:0-221604 GCF_056538705.1 Ruegeria sp. BF12
CACGCCATCTGCGACAGTCAGGGACGCACGCTGAACCTGTTTATAACCGCCGACTACATCGGTGCTCGGGCTCTGTTCAGCGGCATACCGATGTCGATTGGCTACTCGGAGATCGCGGATACGATGCCGATTGGTTCCGAGAAGCGTTACAAGACAAAGGGATACGCTCGTATCCCCGGCCGGAAGCAGCGCAAGACAACGGTGAAGCACGACAAGCGCCGATACAAACGCCGCAACCGGATCGAGATCATGTTTGGCAGGCTCAAGGATTGGCGCCGCGTGGCAACCCGGTACGACAGGTACCCGAAGGTCTTCCTCTCAGCAATCGCCCTCGCAGCTCTCGTCATCTATTGGCTATGAGTCCTGACCCTAGCGCCTGCGTGGCGAGCGCCACATTCCGGACATTCGCTGCGGTCGCTAAATTCGTGCTGTGAGTGAGAGGTTACCTCACGGAAGGTCGGGCAGCCGCCATTCGCCGCACCAGCGTCGAATGACGGCTTTGGTGCGACGTTAGTTTTAGACCGAGGGCACCAAGTTGGCGCGGCACACATGCTTCCCTACCGTCAATCCGTTTACCTTTTCGACGATGGCATCGGCGTCAATGCCGTGATGGCGGTAGAGGTCACCGATCGTGCCGGTTTGACCGAAATGTTCGACACCCATCGGGATGGTCTGATGGCCAGCAACAGAGCCAAGCCAGGACAGCGTCGCCGGGTGACCATCGATGACCGTGATGACTTTGCAGTGGGGCGGAAGGTCCCCCATCAGGGTCTCGATGTGGGACTGCGCGGACTTATTCCCGCGAGACCGGGCACGTTGGGCTGCGGTCCAGCCTGCGTTGAGTCGATCGGCTGAGGTCACGGCCAGCACTCCGACGTCCTTGCGCCCCTCTCCGATCATCCCGGCCGCCTTGATCGCCTCGGGGGCGACGGCGCCTTGATAGGCGATCACGATCTCGCAGTTTGGTCCGGGTTCGCGCAACCAATAGGCCCCGTCGATGGCCCCTTGTTTGAACGCGTCGTCATGGCGCTTGCCGGGTTGCTCGATCGGGTTGGTGGTCAGGCGCAGATACACCGAGCCTCCTGTTTCGTCTCGTAACCATGTGCGCTCACAGGGATCGCCCTCTCCATCGCGCTGAAGATAGTCGAAGGCCCATTTCATGATCACCGCAAGCTCATCTGCATAGGCAGGCTCGAACGAGGCAAGCCCGTCCTGGCTCATCCCGATCAGAGGCGAGCCGACCGATTGGTGCGCTCCGCCTTCCGGGGCCAGCGTGACGCCAGAGGGGGTGCCCACCAAGATGAACCGGGCATCTTGGTAGCAAGCGTAGTTCAGCGCATCGAGGCCGCGCGCCACGAAGGGATCATAGACGGTGCCGATGGGGATTAGCCGCTTACCGAAGATCGAATGTGACAGGCCTGCGGCGCCTAGAAGCAGCATCAGATTCATCTCGGCGATACCCAACTCGATATGCTGTCCTTCCGGCGTGAATTCCCATTTGGCGGTCGACGGGATGCGATGTTCGATAAAAGCATCTGCCTGTTCGGACCGGGCGAAAAGCTTGCGCCGGTTCACCCAAGGTCCAAGGTTGGTGGTCCCCGTTACATCCGGGGACGTGGTGACGATCCGGGCAGCCAAATCACTGTTCCCCTTCGAGAGTTCGTCGAGGATCTTGCCAAAGGCCATCTGGGTCGAGGTCTCACGGGAGGTATCAATTTCGATGGCGGGCACGGCAAGCTTGTCATCGTGATACCGCCGGATGCCTTTGGCAAAAAAGGGAACCTTGGTCAGGAAGTCACGCAGTGCGGAGGGGTTTTCGACCGTGGCCAGAGGCTCCCACTCGTCACCCGTCGCTACACCCATGTGCTTTTGCCAGGCGGCGAACTGCGTGTTGTTCATCAGCCCCCCGTGATTGTCCTTGTGGCCAGCAATGGGCGTACCCCAGCCTTTCACCGTATAGGCCAGGAAGCAGGTGGGGCGGTCGTGATCGATGGCATCAAAGGTTTCCGCCATGGTCTGGACGCAGTTACCGCCGAGGTTTTCCATCAGGGCTGCCAGTTCGTCGTCGCTGTGCCTGTCGATCAGGGCAGAGACATCGCCCTGGTCTCCAAGATCATCCATTAACCGCTTGCGCCAGACTGCTCCGCCCATAAACGTCAGCGCCGAATATTCCTGGTTGGGACAGGCGTCGATCCAGTCGCGCAATTTGTCGCCGCCCGGCTCCTCAAAGGCCGCGCGCTGCAATGCCCCGTGCTTCACCCGCACCACGTCCCATCCGAAGGCATCGAAAATCTTCTCGATCCGTGCAAACAGCCCCTCGCGCACGATCCCGTCCAGCGACTGCCGGTTGTAATCGATGATCCACCACGTGTTACGCAGGTCGTTCTTCCAGCCTTCCTGCAGGGCCTCATAGATGTTGCCCTCATCCAGTTCGGCATCGCCCACCAACGCAACCATGCGCCCCATCGGGGCATCGCTTCCCCAGTTCTTGGCATTGATGTAATCTTGGATGATCGAGGCGAAAGAGGTGATCGCAACGCCTAGTCCGACCGAGCCGGTCGAGAAGTCCACATCGTCTGTATCCTTGGTCCGACTGGGATAGGACTGCACCCCGCCAAAGCCCCGGAAGTTCTCCATTTTCTCGCGTGTCTGGTTGCCCATCAGGTATTGCATTGCGTGAAAGACCGGTGATGCATGAGGCTTGACGGCCACGCGGTCCTCAGGCTTCAGAGCCGAGAAGTAGAGCGCCGTCATTATCGACACCATCGAGGCCGACGAAGCCTGGTGCCCACCGACCTTGATACCGTCCACCTTTGGGCGCACGTGATTGGCGTGGTGGATCATCCAATGTGAAAGCCACAAAAGGCGTTGCTCGATGGTCTTCAGATGGGTGATGTCCGTGGGCATGAGGCTCTCCTTATTCGGCGGCGTGATGCAGGGGGCGAGGCAAGGCTTGATCCAGGTCGGCAATAATATCCGCGACATCCTCCAACCCGACTGACAGGCGGATCAGCCCGTCACTAATACCGTGTTCGGCGCGCTCTTCGGGCGTATAGGTCGAATGGGTCATCGAGGCCGGATGCTGGATCAGCGTTTCGGCATCGCCCAGAGACACGGCCCGCTGGATCATGTTGAGATTGTTCATGAACTCAACGCCAGCCGCCATGCCACCGTCGACTTCGAAGGCAATCATCGCACCGGGTTTGGACATTTGGCGCGTGGCAAGTGCATGTTGGGCAAAGCTTTCCAACCCGGGGAAATGCACGGCCCGCACCGAAGGGTGATTTTGAAGGTAGTCGGCAACGACTTGGGCCGAAACGCAATGGCGCTCCATCCGCAGCGACAGGGTTTTCAACCCGCGCAGGATTAGCATTGCGTTGAACGGCGCCATGACAGCGCCTGTCATGTCTTTCATTCCTATTAGTCGGATCTCGGCGATCTGTTCGGTTTTTCCAGCTACCAGCCCCGCGACCACGTCGCCATGTCCACCAAGGTATTTGGTGGCCGAATGCACAACGAGATCGGCACCCAGCTCAATCGGCCGTGTCAGAAAGGGGGTGGCGTAGGTGTTGTCGACGACCACCTGTGCCCCGGCCTCATGCGCGATCGCGGCGGTGGCAGCGATGTCAACAAGTCGCATATTCGGGTTGGCGGGGGTTTCGAAATAGATCGCTCGCGTCCGCTCCGAAATCGCCGCGCGCAGGTTTTCAGGGTTGGTCATATCCACATGGGTGATTTTCACTCCCCATTTTTCCAGCCCATGCCGCATGAAGGCGAAGGTGCAGCCATAAAGGGTTTTGTCCACGATCACCTCGTCCCCAGGCGACAACAAGGTCCACAGCACAGCGGTGATCGCCCCCATGCCTGATGAAAGCGCAAGCCCGGCCTCGGCTCCTTCAAGTGTTGCAATACGGCTTTCAAGCAGATCACAGGTCGGGTTCGAAATCCGGCTATAGATATGCCCCTGGCGTTCACCAGCGAACATCTCGCCCCCGGCCTCTGCGGTCTCGAACACGAAGGTCGATGTCAGGTGCAGGGGCGGCGTCAGTGCACCATCGTTCTGCTGGGGGTCATAGGCGTAGTGGATGGCTCGGGTGGCGAAGCCTTTGGGTGAGTTCATGGCAACCTCTCTCATAGTGTTTGAGGCAGGATGCGATGTGTTGGCAGGCAAAAGATTGCAAGTTATGCTGAATTTGGTAATGATTTTGGCATTATCTGCCAATGAGTGAGGGAAATGGACGCTAAAGACCGACAGATCATCCGCGCCCTGCAGGCAAACGGGCGTATGACCAATCAGGATCTTGCGGCTGAAGTTAACCTGTCGCCTTCGCCCTGCCTTCGCCGATTGCGCAATCTCGAAGACAGCGGCACGCTCAGGGGTTACAGCGCCGAGGTGGACGCGAAGGCCTATGGTCTGCCGATAACGGTCTTCGTACGTGTTCGGCTGGAACGGCACAACGAAGACGATGTCCGGCGCTTCGAGAGCCGCATTCATGCGATCGATGAAGTGCTTGAGTGTCATGTCCTGACCGGTGCTTCAGATTATCAGTTGCGTGTGGTGGTGCCCGGGCTGGATGCCTATGAGGATTTCATCCGCCATCGCATCCATCCCATCGGAGGCATTGCCTCGATCGATACCAGTTTCGTTTATTCTACCGTGAAGAAGACCAACGTGTTTCCGGCAATCGACTGACTGCCCCTGTACCGTCTGTATTCATTCAATGCAGTTGGCCCGGGGAAGTGAGCACAATCTATTCCGGTAGAAGGCACACCTTTTTTGATCGCGTCTACTTCGGGGCGCAGGTGGGTCGCATAACGGATCATCCGGTGCAACGGCCACCTTGGGCGATGCCAGACAGTGCTCAGGTTCTTTGCGCAGGTCCCCATGTTCGTCGTCTCCGCGGGCGATCGTTTTCGTTCATTCTTTGGCGGCGAAATCGAAGGCCTGTTTCCTTCAGCCTGCCGTCGAACTCCGCACCTGCATTTCAGAAGCCTTCCAGCACGATCTTGCCCTTGGCCTTGCCACTTTCCAGCAGTGCATGGGCGCGGGTCAAGTTGGCAGCATTGATTGTGCCGTAGGTCTCGGTTGCCGTGGACTTGACCTTGCCGATGTCAATCAGCTCGGCGACTTCGTTCAGAATGTCGCTTTGCCGCGCAATATCGCCCGTCTCGAACAACGACCGCGTGTACATGAACTCCCAATGGATCGAGACCGACTTCTGCTTGAATGGCTTGATGTCAAAATTCTCGGGATCGTCGATCAGGCCGAATCGACCCTGGGGGGCAATGAACTCGGCAACTTGCTGGACATAGTTTTCCGAGTAGTTGGTCGAAAAGACAAAGGCTGGCGCCCCAATGCCAAGGGCTTCGATCTGTTCGGGCAGCGGTTTGGAGTGGTCCACTACATAGTCGGCGCCCAAGCCTTTGACCCAGTCCCGCGTTTCAGGGCGCGAAGCTGTTGCGATGACGACCGTATCGGTCAGCGCCTTCAAAAGCTGAATGGCGATCGAGCCAACACCTCCGGCGCCACCGATGATGACAATGGCGTTGAGCGCGCCAGAATTTGGTCGGATGACGTCTAAACGGTCGAATAGCATTTCATAGGCTGTCAGCGTCGTCAGAGGCAGAGCCGCTGCCGACGCCGTATCGACAGAAACTGGTGCCTGCCCAACGATGCGTTCGTCAACAAGATGATATTCGGAATTCGTGCCTGGGCGATTGATCGCACCCGCATACCAAACCTTATCGCCCACATTGAAGCGGGTAACGTCCGCTCCAACGGCAACGACCTCGCCTGCAGCATCCCAACCCAGAATGCCGGGCGTGTCGCCTTCGGGAGCGTGGCGCTGCCGGATCTTGGTGTCCACCGGGTTGACAGAAACCGCCTGCACCTGGACCAGCAGGTCGTGGCCAGCGGCAACAGGGTCTGCAGCTTCGAAATCAATTAGCGCATCGGAGCGGTCTATCGGGCCAGCGCTGTTGTAACCTACGGCTTTCATATTCATTTCCTCTTGAGTGCGGCGTCGGAGTTTGCCGTTGTTTTTTGTTGGCGGAGGGCCTCGCCCGCAGCCTGAGCGGCCTTAGGCGATCACGCTCATTTCGTTCAGCGTGAATTTAGCAACGGCACCCTCTGTGGCTGCCATGTAGGCCGCCAGATGCGGTGCGCTCATGTGGATCTGCCACAGTTCACGGCTCTCCCAGTTTTCATAAAACATGAAATGCGCCGGGTTTTCGTTGTCCTGATGCAGATCGTAGTTGATGCAGCCATCTTCGGCGCGGGTGATATCAACCAGCTTTTCAAGCTCGGCCTTCACAAGATTGATCTGGTCCGGATTGGCTTTGATGTTGGCGACGATGGTCAGTTTCGACATTTAATATTCCTTTCGGTGCGTCGATTGCTTGAGCGGAATATACTGCTGTGATAAATCCGGATAAACGCGTAGATCGAAAAAATATAATCCGGAAATTTCGTATAATGCTGATCGACAATATCCGCTTGTTTTTGAAGATTGCCGAGAAGGGCAGCATGGTCGCAGCTGGCCGGGAAGTTGGGCTGTCGGCGACGACCGTGTCCGAGCGGCTTGCAGCACTCGAAAACCACTATGGAGTTGTTCTGTTCAATCGAACGACGCGTTCCCTCAGCCTGACTGATGAAGGGCGCACCCTCATCGAAGGCGCAAAGGCCGTATTGGCAGAAGTGGATGATCTGGACACACGCATTCGCTATGGCGCGGAGGCCATTTCGGGGCCCATCCGTGTCAGCGCACCCGTTGATCTTGGGCGAAGCATCATTTCCGAGGTTATCGCCCGTTTCACCGAGAAGCACCCGGCGGTTTCGGTCGAGTTGTCCTTGTCAGATGGATACGTGGATATGGTTGGTGAAGGGTTCGATCTGGCCCTCAGATTTGGAACAGTAACCGATAGCACTCTGCGCGCAAGAAGGTTGGGTGAGTACAGGCGCGTTGTGTGTGCAGGTCCGTCATACCTCGAAGCGCACGGTATTCCTCGGAAGCCGTCCGACCTAGCGGATCACAATTGCCTAGTTATGCGGTTTGGTAGAACCTTGGACAATGTTTGGCGTTTCGGGACTGGCAAGGCGTCACAAGTCGTGACGGTGCGTGGAAACAAGATCGTCAATGACGGCTCATTGGTGCGCCACTGGGCCTTGGCGGGGCATGGCATTATCCTGAAGTCGGAGCTTGATGTGGGCGCCGATCTGAAAGCAGGAAAGTTGATCGCCTTACTGGAAGATCATGCCTCGCCCGCGAACCCCTTGCAGATGATGTATCCCCCAGGCCGTGCACAGCCACGGCGTGTACAGGCACTTGCCGAAGAGCTGAGTAATGCCATGGCACGAGTTTCGGTTTAAGCCCTCTGGAACAGACCACAATTGCGATGTTTGCCGCAGTTACACCGAACCATCCCAGGGGCCGGTTGCTTGCCTTGCCTGTTATGGCGGTGCCTTTTCGAAATGTACTTGTCTCATGGCGCGCAAAAGCGTGAACTCAAACCTGCCGCAAATTCTGCGCATGTATCAAGGCGCCGCTCAGGTCAAAATGCTGAGGGAACATTGCGCGCAGAAATCGAAAAACAATTCTCATTGCTTCGTCGCGATCAAATGAATCCGGGTGGAGTAGGTAATCGGTCCACATGCCTTCCAACATGGCGAGTGTGCCGTGCGTAGCGTCCCTAGCAACTTGATTAGGGTGTTCGGTTCCGGCTTCTTTCGCTATTCGAACGAAAGCGTTGAAAACCAGATTACGAAGCTTAGCATCGCGGGTATCTGAAAACGCAGCGATTGCGGCTCTGTTTCGGGCTTCGCCGCGAAATGCGTACCAAATTGACACGTTCTTCTTGTTGAGGATGGCTTCACTTAAGTCTCCTCTAACAATCATCTCAATATGTTCCTGACCCGTTTGTCCGGTCGTTTCCAGCAAAGCGTTGATACCGTTGTAGTATTGCTCGGACGAATAGCGGGCGGCTTCGTCAACCAGATTGTCCTTGCCGCCAAAATGAAGGTGAATCATGCCACGGGACAGCTCGGCGCGTTGAATGATTTCGCTGACTGAGGTCTCGGAAATCCCTTTTTCTGCAACCGAGTCGAGTACTGCCTCGATCAGGGAAAGGCGATTTCGTTCGCGTATTTCTTGGCGTCTTCCAGTCATAGGATTAGGCGGCTCTGTTTGTTTTCAGTCTCTTGCGGTGTCTTCTAGTGGCCAGTGTGAAATTGGCCATCTCCAGATGCGAATTTATCAGTTGACACAGCTAGTCCAAAAATTCCAGATTTAAATGGACGATTGTCCATTTTGTGATCGAAATTGTCGCGCCACCGAAAGTACAGTTAAGCAGGGAAGCATGGCCGGAGTACTACGAAGTGAAACGGGCAAGGGCCTGGCACTGAGCGCGCCTGCGACGCTCTACGTCGGCCTGCTTGTGGCTGTGCCTCTTTGCATTCTTGTCGCCTATAGCTTTTGGACCCAGACCTATGTCGAGATTGACCGCACGCTGACATGGGCGAATTACCAAGAGGCGTTCACTGACCCATTGGTCCGACACCTGATGATCCGTTCCGTTGCGATTGCGGGAGCGGTGACACTAGCGACGGTCTGTCTTGCCTATCCGATCGCCTATTTCATCGCATTTCGGACACAGAAGAAAACCCTCTGGCTATTGCTGATCACCATTCCCTTTTGGAGCAGCTACCTGCTGCGGGTGTTCAGCTGGAAATTGATCCTTGGCTTCAATGGGGTGATGAACTCAGCATTGATTTCGCTGGGGCTGATACAGGAGCCGCTTACATTCCTGCTCTACAATGAATTCGCCGTTGTCCTTACACTTGCACATGCCTGGGCGCCGTTTGCGATCCTGCCGATTTATGTGTCGCTGCAAAAGATCGACCGCAGCCTGTTAGAGGCGGCAACCGACCTTGGTTGCAGCAAGTTGGAACGGTTTGTGCGCGTAACTTTGCCCCTGACGGTGCCAGGGATCATCGCCGCTTGCTTGATTATCTTCATCCCCACGGTTGGCGACTATGTCACGCCAGCCCTGGTCGGCGGATCGCAGGGGAAAATGGTGGCCAATTTGATCCAGGTTCAGTTTGGCGCGGCCAATAATTGGCCATTGGGTGCAACCCTGTCTCTGCTTGCCATGCTTTCGGTCGGCTGCGTCGCAATCCTGTTTGTGGTGGTCGTCACCGCACTGGGGCGGAGGATCAGATGACCAAGGCGTTTCGTATCCCATGGTTGCTTGTTTACGCGATCGCCTATCTGGTGTTTCTGTACCTGCCAGTTCTGCTGTTGCCGCTGTTTTCATTCAATGACGGAACCATCGTGGCTTTCCCGCTAAAGGGGTTCACGTTGAAGTGGTACGCGCAGTTGGGTCAGCAAGACACGTTGCTGCAGGCGATGGTCAATTCGCTGATCGTCGGCAGCGTGACTGCCTTGATGGCGACGTCTCTGGGCCTGTTCGCCGCCCGCGCCTATGTCCGGTACCGTTTCAAGGGTCGGGAATTCTCCGAAGGTCTGGTCATGCTCCCGCTGGTCGTGCCCGGTATCATTGTCGCCAGTTCGATGCTGGTACTGTTCATCAGCGTCGGGCTGAAGCCATCGCTGACGACGGTGATCCTGGGCCATGTCTTTGTGGCTTTGCCCTTTGCCGTATCGATCATGAAATCCGCCTTTGACGATTTCGACCAGTCGTTGGAAGAGGCCGCCTTTGACCTCGGCGAAAGCGTTGTGGGAACATTTAGGCGTGTCACACTACCAATCGTTGCGCCGGGGATCATCGCCAGCCTTCTGGTCACGTTCACCGTGTCGTTTGACGAGTTTGTCCTGGCCTTCTTCCTGTCCGGGAACAGCCCGACATTGCCGGTCTATATCTGGAGCCAGATCCGCTTCCCGGCAAAATTGCCCAACACACTGGCGCTTGGGTCGTTGCTTTTGCTGTCTTCGGTCCTGCTGCTGTTGATTGCCGAATACTTCCGCCGCCGTTCCATCCAATCCTCCGATTGAAGCCAAAGGAAACGAGTAAGATGAGCGAACAGAACATCATCGAAATTCAGGGCGTCGAAAAACGCTTTGGTTCCTTTGTTGCTGTGTCTGATCTGAACCTGACCTTGAAAGAGGGTGAGTTCTTTTCGCTGCTTGGGCCTTCGGGCTGCGGTAAGACAACAGCGTTGCGCATTATTGCGGGTTTTCAAGATCACGAAGAAGGCGAGATCCGGATCGATGGTCGTACGATGGGAGAGGTGCCTGCCAACAAGCGTCCCACTAATATGGTGTTCCAAAGCTATGCGATCTTTCCGCATCTCAATGTCGGCGACAATGTTGGGTTCGGTTTGCGCAAGACAAAGCTATCGCGCAAGGAAATCAAGGAGCGCGTTGCCGAGGCGCTTGAGATGGTTGAGCTTGGCGGCTTGCAGGACCGTAAAGCCAATGAGCTGTCGGGAGGTCAGAGGCAACGTGTAGCGCTCGCCCGAGCGCTGGTCATGCGGCCTAAAGTGTTGTTGCTCGATGAGCCTCTATCCGCATTGGACAAAAATTTGCGCGAAGCGATGCAATTGGAAATGCGCCGTCTTCAGCAGAAGCTTGGAATTACTTTCGTCATGGTCACGCACGACCAGTACGAGGCGATGACCATGTCTGACCGCATCGGCGTCATGTTTGCGGGGCGGCTCAAGCAGGTGGATAAGCCAGAGGTCCTGTATTCCCAACCGTGTAACCGGGAAGTGGCGTCTTTCATCGGTGGAATGAACTTTCTGGATGCCGAGGTGACAACAGAGAGTTCTGAAGTGCTGGAAGTCAATGTTCAGGGCTTTGGGCAGATGAAAATCGGGGTGAACCCCAATGTTCAGGTGCATGACAAGGAACTTCTTGTCGGCGTTCGGCCTGAGCAATTGGAGATCAGCGCCGAAAAACCGGATGGTTACGACGCTCTTGTTCAGGGCGAGGTGTCGGACGTCGCCTTCTATGGTGAGAGCGTCCACTATTATGTGCGCGTCGATGGCCTGAAAGATAGCATCGCCATCGCAGTGCCTAACTACTTTCACACAGTTGATCACAGCCGGGGCGATACCGTCTGGCTTGGCGTTCAAAGCGCCTCGGTGATCGACTTGGGCAAACGTGAATCTTTGGGAGGAGAGAAATGATTAAAACAGCATCACTTACAGCAGCAGTCGTTGCTACCTTTGCCGCCGGCCAGGCTCTGGCAGACGCGGCTGATCTGACTGTCTTCGACTGGTCCGGATATGAGGATCAGGGGTTTTACGGCGACTATGTCGAAAAGTACGGCGGGGCACCCAGCTATACTTATTTCGGCAGCGTGGAAGAGGCGTTTACCAAGCTTCAATCCGGGTTTGAGGCTGATCTGGCCCACCCCTGCACAGACGCCCTGAGAAAATGGGTGGCGGCAGACATGATCAAGCCGATCGACACCAGCAAGCTGGAGTACTGGGACAAGCTGATGCCCCAGATCAAAGAGGTCGATGGCATCACGATCGACGGGCAGACCTACATGGTGCCGTTCGAATGGGGCAACACTGGCCTTATCTATCGAACCGATATGATTTCGGCAGACGATGTTTCGCTACAACTGCTTGCGGATCCTGCTTATCAGGGCAAGGTCGCCGTTCCGGACGCTGCGTCCAGCGCGTTCGCTATGGCCGCATTGGCCACTGGTGCCTCCAGCTATACCGATATGAGCGACGAGGAATTCCAGAAAGCGGCGGACTACCTGCGGGCGATTCATCCAAATGTGCGCTTTTACTGGTCTGACGCTGGCCAGCTGGACCAGGCAATTGCCAGCGGCGAGGTGACACTGGGCTGGGGCTGGAACCAATCGGAACTGAACCTGATCTGGAACGAGACCCCGGCCGTCATGATGCGGGATGTGGACAAAGGCATCGCAACTTGGGTCTGCGGTTACGTGCATCTGAAATCCGCCAAACAATCGGATGAGCAGGTCTATGACATGCTGAACGCGCTCAGCTCCGCGGCAAGCGGCAAATACATCATTGAAAGCTGGGGATACGCCCACGCCAACGAAGAGGCATTTGCACAGGCAGATCCGGAGTTGATTGAAACTTACGGGTTCTCGGATGTGGACAGCTTCTTTGAGGGCAGCCTGTTTTTTGACGCTGTTAACCCTGAGCTGGAAGCTAAAATGTTGAAGGAGTTTGAGCGCATCAAGGCTGGCTTCTAGGCGCACCTGAACAACACAGCCGGGTGTGGAGGGACTAAGAAACCCCTCCGTTCCCACGAAACTATTTCCGATATTTTTGGAGGAAGCGCGGCAATGTCAGGCGCTGACGGATACTCTGTTCTCTTCGAACCGGTTCAGATCGGGCCAGTGACGGCTCGAAACCGGTTCTATCAGGTGCCCCACTGCAACGGATTGGGGCATTTGCGACCTCAAGCCGAAGCCGCCATGCGGGCGATGAAGGCCGAGGGCGGTTGGGCCGTGGTGTCTACCCAGGAGGCCGAGATTCATCCAACTTCGGACCTGTCTCCCTATTCGGAGAACCGGATTTGGGACGATCGGGATATTCCTGCACTGCGTCTGATAACCAACTCAGTTCATGAAAAAGGGTCGCTGGCTGCAATCCAGCTGGCGCATAACGGCCACCATGCGCAGAACCACCTGAGCCGCGCCCCGTTGTTGGCCCCGTCGGAACTCGCCCTGCAAACCGCGTATCCCAAACAGGCTCGGGCAATGGACAAGTCGGACATTCGTGAGTTCCGAAAATGGCACCGTGCGGCGGCCCGGCGCTCGCGCGAAGCGGGCTTCAATATTGTTTATGTCTATGCCGGCCATCACATGACTTTGCCGCATCATTTTCTGCTGCCGCAGTTCAATGACCGTACAGATGAATACGGCGGCTCGTTAGAGAACCGGGTGCGCCTGACTCGTGAGCTTCTGGAGGAAACCAAAGAAGAGGTCGGGGATGATTGTGCCATCGCCCTTCGGTTTGCGGTCGATGAAATGCTCGGGTCAGACGGGATGCAGGCGCAGGAAGAAGGTCGTGCTGTAGTCGAATTGCTGGCCGAGCTTCCGGACCTTTGGGATGTAAACGTGGCGGATTGGAGCAACGACTCTGCAACGACCCGCTTTGAGCCACAAGACGGCTTTCAAACCTCATATATCGAATTCGTCAAACAGGTGACTTCCAAGCCAGTCGTGGGCGTCGGGCGCCTGACTTCTCCGGATTTGATGGTGTCACTGGTCAAGCAAGGCATTCTTGATTTTATAGGCGCGGCGCGACCATCCATTGCTGATCCATTTCTTCCGAACAAAATCAAGGAAGGTCGCATCGAAGAAATCCGCGAATGCATCGGCTGCAATATCTGTGTTTCATCCGATACGTTGGGCGTTCCAATCCGCTGTACCCAAAACCCGACGATGGGCGAAGAGTGGCGGAGGAAATGGCATCCTGAGATCATAGAAAGCCGCGCGAATGAAGAAGCCGCGCTTGTTGTCGGCAGTGGACCAGCCGGACTTGAATGCGCCATGCAATTGGCGCGTCGTGGCTATGAGGTGACGTTGGCCGAAGCCAAGCAAGAGCTTGGTGGACGTGTGTTGCAGGAATCCAGCCTGACCGGTCTATCCGCCTGGAGGCGTGTGACAGATCACAGGATTTATGACCTTCAGCAACGAGGGAATGTCCAACTGTTCACCGACAGCCATTTGTCAACAAGCGAGGTGGTCGAGTTGGGCATTCCAAATGTCTTTCTGGCCACCGGCACGACATGGCGGCGAGATGGTCGCGGAAAATCCGCGTTTCAGGGCGTTTCGATAGATCCAAGCTCTCAAGTATTGACTCCGGACAACATTATGTCGGGCACAATGCCTGGGGACGGTCCGATCATGGTCTACGATGATGACCAAGCTTATCTCGGAGGAGTTTTGGCGGATCATTTGGCTCAGTCCGGTCGAGAGGTCGTCTTTGTGACGCCGGCCTCAATGGTTTCGCCGTTTACCGAATTGACGTTGGAGCAGACCAAAGTGCAACGAAGTCTGTTGGAAAAAGGCGTTCATCTGAACCTGTCGCAGACCTTGGTCAATATCGCGTCCGGTCAGGCGACCTTGCAGTGCGTCTACACGGGACGAGAGAATTTCATTGAATGCGGCTCCGTCGTGCTGGTGACGCAGCGAATGCGAGAAACCACCCTTTACGACGAGCTTTGCGGTTTGACTGCAAGTCCGCTGAATACGTTGGAATTGATCGGAGATGCCGCAAACCCAGGCTTGATCGCGGACGCTGTATATGCGGGCCACATGGCTGCCCGAAATTTCGAACGTAACGCGGAAGACATCGACCGTGAATTCTTCCGCCGGGAAGTCGTTTCCCTTGAATCTGTATGAGGTGCGCTATGCCAAAAGATGACTTGCAAGTAATGCGCGATTTGATGGAAGCACAGCGGAAAGGGTTCGCCTTGCCGCGTCACTTCTATACGTCTCAGGCGGTTTACGAAAACGATATCAGCACGTTCTGGAACCGCAACTGGATCTGGGTCGGCCATGTCAGCCAGATCGCTGAACCCGGTGACTATTTCTTGTTCGACTATGGGACCGAGTCCATCATTGTTGTTCGGGATCGTGAGGGCGAGGTGCGAGCGCATCTGAACGTATGCCGCCACCGTGGATCGCGGGTTTGCATTGAACAGAAAGGCAAGGCGCGCAACTTCATATGCCCTTATCATGCATGGACTTTTGACCTGAACGGCAAGCTACGAAACGGGCGATCGATGGGGCAGGACTTTGATCCAGGCCAGTACGGGTTGTTCCCGGTGCAGGTGAAGATTTTTCAGGGTCTGATATTTGTCTGCGCCGCAGAAGATGCTCCGCCGCTGGATGCTGCCTTGGAAAGGCTGGGCCCACTTTCAAAGCCTTTCGATTTTGAAAACCTGAAGGTCGCGCATGAGGCGTCATACCCGGTTCCAGCGAACTGGAAGCTGGCCCTTGAGAATTACTTGGAATGCTATCACTGCGCGCCGTCCCATCAGGATTATTCGCGCAGCCATTCCCTGAAAGACCCCGCCCAGGTTCTGGAGTTTAGCGGGGCACTTCATGAGCGGATGGAAGAGGTTGGAGTACCTGCTGAGGAGCTGGACCTGACCGGAGAAAATGCGGTCGCGCCAGGTGCGGATGTCTATTGGCGGCGTTACCCGCTGTTCCCGGGGTATCTGACAGGCAGCAAGGATGGTGCGCCACTTGCGCCACCTTTGGGTGAGCTAAAGGGCCATGACGGTGGCGCTACTGATCTGGGGATCGGGACGCTGAACTACTTCCTCGTCTACGCAGATCATGTGGTTGGGTATCGGTTCGTGCCGCGTGCCCTACAGGACACGGATATTCAGATCGTCTGGTACGTGCGCGGCGACGCCAGAGAGGGTCGAGACTACGATAAGGACGCCCTGACATGGCTCTGGCATGTCACGTCGCTCGATGATGAGCGGATCATCCGTCACAATCAGGAAGGCGTGAATTCCCACCATTTCGTCCCTGGACCGCTGTCCGAGATGGAATGGAGTATTCCAGGCTTCTATCGCAACTACTTCAGCATGATCTGACACGCTCAGTATTCGGAGATTAAACATGACAGAATTTACGCAGCGCAGATCAAGGCGGCGCGGGGGCGGGCGTGAAGCACGTGCAGCAGTACGAACCAGCAACGCCGCCTCGCAGGCAATCTGGCCCGGTATCCCGGGTGGTCGGTATAAGCCACTGTCAGACGCCGATATGGTGCGCATTCACGAAGCCGCGCTCAACATTCTGGAACGGACTGGGGTAGGGGACCCCACGCAAGAAGTTCTTGATCTCGTGTTGCCCAAGGGGGCGACGGTGAACGAGCACGGCAGGCTGTGCTTTCCTCGGGCGTTAATGGAAGATCTGTTGGCCAAGGCGGCCAGCGAATTCTATGTCCACGCACGCGGTTCACGAGCCGGCAAGGACGACATGCATTGCACCAAGGACAAAGTGTACTACGCAAATTCCGGTACGGCAGTGACCACGTTCGACGCGCAAACGCGCAGTTACCGACCGTCAACACTAAAAGACATCTACGATTTCACACGTCTGGTAGACCGGCTCGACAACATTCACATGACCGGCGACACGGTTCTGGCAACGGATGTCCCGCAGGATTACGAGCATGACATGAGCATGCTCTACGCCATTCTGGCGGGTAGCGAGAAACCATCCTGTCTGACGTTCCGCACGCGCGAGCACATTAAAGACGCGATCCATCTGTTCGATTTGGCGTCGGGCGGTGAGGGTAAATTCCTCGAGAAACCCTCGGTCATCTTCGGTGGCTGCCCTGTCGTTTCACCGCTCCGTTTCGGGCGAGAAAATCTGGAAATCCTGATTGATACAGCGAGGATGGGCCTTGTCTGCGATCTGGCTGTTCCGCCGCAAGCCGGGGCTACCTCTCCTGCGCCGTTGGCCGGTACGTTGGCGCAGGCGGTGGCCGAGACCCTGTCATGTGTCGCCATTGCCAATTTGATCAATCCGGGAACCCCGGTGGTCTTTGCGGCTTGGCCATTTATCACCGACCTGCGTACCGGCTCGTTCACGGGCGGCAGCGGCGAACAGGCGTTGATTTCGGCTGCGGCCATCCAGATGGGCAATTTCTACAATCTGCCGACCAGCGTCGGATGTGGTATGACGGATTCCAAGATACCCGACGCGCAATATGGTTTGGAAAAGGCGCTGACCTTTGCGTTGGCGGCCCATGCCGGAGCTAACCGGCTCTGCGAGTTTGGTGGAATGCTTGGCAGCCTGATGGGCTGTAGCTTTGAGTCAATGGTCATCGACAACGAGGCTGCGGGCATGATCTCGCGAACGCTCCGGGGTATTGAGGTGAGCGACGACACGCTTTCGGTCGACGTCATCCATGAATGTGCTATCGACCCCGGACATTTCCTCGGGAATCCTCAAACCTTGCAGTACATGGAAACCGAGTATGTCTACCCGACACTGATGGACCGAGAGTTGACCGACACCTGGGAGAAAGCCGGTCGTCAGGACATGTTCGAACGGAGCCGATCCGTTGTGGATGACATTCTGTCCAATCACTACCCGAACTACTTTGGCAGCAAGGTGGACGAAGAGGTTCGGTCCAGATTCCCGATCAAATTGCCCCCCGAGGCAATGCGCGCTGGGTAAGCGCCGCGGAGCGTAGGGCAGGCTTCGTAACGTAAAAAGTTGCGAAGCCGCGCCGAGGTTGTACCTAAGATCTAAACGCGCCCTGGCGCGCAAGGTCGTCGGTCGCCAGCCGGATGCCTTTTTCAAGGATGTCAAACATCTGGTTCAACTCACCTTCCGTGATAATCAGAGGCGGCGAAAACACGCACATATTGATGATGGGCCGCAGGATCAGCCCGTTCTCCTGACAATGCAGGTCAATCAATGCGCCAACGGATTTATCCAGGTCCAATAGGTTCTCAGCCTCGGCGTCCGCAACGCACTCAACGCAGCCAACGAGGCCCATGCCTCGGGCATCGCCGACCAGCGGCAAGTCTGCCAGAGCCTGAAGACGCTCTTCGAACAAGGGCGTGATCGCGCGGACATGTTCCAGAATGCCGTCGCGCTCCATGATTTCGATTGTTTTCAAACCTGCCGCTGCGCTCACAGGATGGCCTGAATACGTGAAGCCGTTTGAAAAAGTAGCGTTCCGCCCGTTGTTTCCGCTCACATCTGCAATCAGTCGATCAGAGATGATACAGGCCCCCATAGGTATATACCCGGACGTCATGCCTTTGGCGCAAGTGATTATGTCAGGCTGAATTCCAAAGACGTCTTCGGACGCAAACCAATGTCCTAGCCGCCCAAATCCGGTTACGACCTCGTCTGAAATATACAGGACATCGTATTTCCGGCAGATTTCCAAACAGCGTTGATGATAACCCTGCGGAGGCACAATGACACCACCTGAGCACAGTATAGGTTCAGCGATGAAGGCAGCGACCTTGTCTGCTCCGGTCTGCAGGATCATGTTTTCCAGATCCGCTATTTTTTCGTCCAGAAAGTCGTCGACAGTCTGATCGCAGCGACGCGTATGCGGATTCACATTCGGCAGGAAACGCGTCAGGTGACTTGCCTGATCCAACCACCCCTTGTCACGTTCCTTTCCAGATACCGAGGCGGCCAGGTACGTCGATCCGTGATAGGCCTTCTGCCGCGAGATCACGATCTTCTTTTCGGGATTCCCCAGCAGGTTGTTTCGGAATTGGACGAAGCGAAGCGCGCTGTCCACCGCTGTCGACCCACCGGTTGTAAAAAACACATGGTTCAGGTCACCCGGGGTTCTCTTGGCAATCTCATGTGCCAACCGGGCCGGGGCCGAGTTGGCATTATTGAAGGGCGAAAAATACGCCATTTCTTTCGCCTGCCGGGCCATTGCGTCGGCAATCTCGGTGTTTCCATAGCCCAGTTGAACGCACCACATGCCGGCAGGCCCGTCTATCAGGCGCTTTCCGTCCTCTGTCACGACGTGGATACCAAGACCGCTTTCGGCAAAGGTTCGGTCATTTTGACCCAGATATGCCATGCCCTCCCACGGGTGCAGAAAGTTCTCGTTGTCCCAATTGCGTATGGATTGAAAGTCGGAGTTCGAAAGGGTCATAGGGCACCGTGATGTAACACATATCACAAAATGAACAATCATTCATTCAAAGTCAATCCTTGAACCCCCGCTCTTTAAAATGCGAGAAGATCAAGATAGAGCACCCCAGCGAAGGACAAGCAAAATTACTCTCGAGCCCGATACTCCGACCAACGCCCGGGAGCTCAGCAGGTTGCAGAACCGAAATCAGCTGATCCACGCGGCTGCAGAAGCTATCCATATATTCGGAATACGCGGAACAACCACGGCAAGAATTCAAGAGTTGTCGGGATTGTCGAGAGGGATGGTGAACCTGCACTTTGGTTCCAAAGAGATGCTGTTGCTTGCGGTGGCTGAGGAACTCTCAGCCCGCTATGCCGGGCAGTGGAAGGCAATCTCAAACGATCCAGAGTTAAGCCCTGCAGAAAAGTTGATTTCCATCGTAGAAGCAGATTTCGACCCCTTGGTCCTTAATGCGAGAGACGTTGCGATATGGTTTTCTTTTAGGGCCGAAGCACTCTCGAACCCACACATATTTCCCTTCATCGACTCTCGAGACAATCGATTCCGGGCGGTAATTCTGAAGCTGTTAGAACAAATAAAGAGCGACGGTGATTACGAGGATGTAGACACCAAACTTGCAACAGATGCATTGATTGCTTTGCTGGAAGGGCTCTGGACCGACTTCCATTTGCATTCGGATACCTTCAAATCCGAAGATGCATTGAAGATCTGCCTGTTTGTCCTGCAGTCAATGTTTCCCAAGCACTTTGTGACACAGTCGTTTCACATGTGACCGCGACTGAAAAGATCGGGAGCGGACAACGGTTAATCACAAACCAGTTCGGGTTTCGCGGTTCAATCGGCGCAGGTCGTTTATCATTGCTTTGGCCAGAGAGATGCACATGAGCAGCAAGACGACACTGAACGGCAGTGCGCCGATTATCATGGAATTGGTCAAAGCCTCTAACCCGCCGCCGCCCGCGATAAGCAAAGTTCCAATGACAAGAGTCAGAAGAACGCCCCAGATGATGCGATGAAGCAAACCGGTCACTTCAGACCCTCCGGACATGATCGTGTTCATCACAAGGATGCCAGAGTCGGCGGATGTAACAAGGAATGTCATAGTTAACAGAACACACATGACGCTCACTACCGTGAGCAAGTCACCCGATATCATTTCCCCTAAGGTGACGAACAGTGTTGCCGTTGTTGATGCGGCAAGGATCGATCCATTGGCATCTCCATTCAATTCCAAATCAATGGCGGCCCCGCCCAGAATGGCCATCCAGGCGAAACAAACGAGGGACGGGGCAATGACCGCTCCAAGAATAAACTCGCGTACGGTTCGCCCTCTGGAGATACGCGCTAGAAAAAGGCCGACAAAGGGTGAAAACGCGATCCACCATGCCCAATAGAATGTAGTCCACCCGGCCTGCCATCCGAACAACCTGCCTCGTGTGCCCGCGTCGTAAGCTGCGGTCTTGGTTGCATCGGGAAGGCCGGCGGTATCGTTACTCAAACCTTCAAGAAAGGCTGCTTTTGTTCCCCAAGGATCAGTTGCACCTGTGAAGAGCTCTCCGACGTAGGGGGCCGCCTCAGCCGGTAAAACTGATGCAAACTCGACTTCGGAAATCGGGCGAAATGTTTGGAAACTAAGGGGGATGAAGTTTTTTATGTAGTCAACCAGCGCCGTAGCATAGGTCGTCGACGCAAAAGCGAATGAGCCATAAACAATGAAAACTGCCAGCAAAACCAGTGAAAATAGAAGATTAATATTGGACAAGTATTTGACACCGCGCCCAACGCCAGAGACTGCAGAAAGTGTCGACATCAACATGACAACTACTAACGCCGAAATCAGGCCGGTGGTCGACGGTTTCTTTGTGGTTGTCGCATTCTCCACAAGCCAATTCGCACCGGTAATCAGAAACGCACCATCCACCAATTGAGAAACGCCATATCCGATTGTTACCGCCACGCCGAGTATCGTCGCCACGACCCCGAGTATATCGATTGCATGACCTGCAACACCGTTTGAGTATTCGCCCAGTAACGGGGTCAGCGCAGTGCGTATCGTAAGCGGCATGCCTCTGGTAAATGCGTAATAGGCAAGGCTCAGACCGGTGACGACGTATATTGCCCAGGCGTGAAAGCCAGTGTGCAAAAACGTATAGCGATAAGCTCCTTCAACCGCCTCCTCGCTCTTGGGTGTGACTTCCCCGGAAACGGTCAATGGATTGGTTTCCCAAAGGCCAAGTGGTTCAGCGGTTGCATAGACCATGAGACCCACGCCAAGCCCCGCTCCAAACATCATTGAAAACCAGGAGAAGTTCGAAAATTCGGGTTTCTCATCTTCTGCGCCCAGCCGCATTCGTCCGGTTGAAGGAATGAGCGCGATAAGAAACAGGAAGATTACAAACAATCCAACGGAAAGGTTGTAGAAGGTATTGAACTCGGCCAACAACCCTGACTTCCAAGATCGCAGTGTATCGTTCGCAGATAGAGGCCACACCAGTGCCCAGAGGATCAGCAGGGAAACCGAAAATTTGCTCACCACCGCAATCGGCAGATTGTATCCTTTGTAAAACCCAGTCCGCTGAGTTTTTATTTTGAGGTCTGTGAAGGGATCCTCAAGCGCCATATTATCCCGGTCTTACAAAGATAGACTGCCTTGCGCGCCTCGCTGCCAGTCGTCAGCATTCGCGAGGACGTTTACGATGCTTTTAGCATCCAAAGAATAGACATGAACTGCAACATTTTTCCACTGCACTGCCTTTGATACGCCGGATGAACCAAATAAGTTTCTGAATGTTTGGCGGTTGGATGTTGCCCGAAACAAGTGGAGTTTGGCTGCCTCAAAGGCGTCGAAATTCTGCCTATGTGTCTGTCACAACCTGAGAGCACAGAGCCCTAAGCGCATTCCTTTATGCCGAGCCCTATCAGGTGCTCTCCGGAAACAAACAAAAGCTCATCCGGTCCCACAAATCTCGCTTTGGACATAAACCAGCTTCGTATCGGATGAGGGTAGTACTGGGAAAGAGACGCGCTTTGTCTGTCGAATTCATCGACCGTCATTTTGGCCCGTTTGAAACGGTGGGGGCCATGGAAGCCAAACATTGTTTCGGGTGAGATGCAGACATCATCCGCGCCCAGCAACATGGTGCAGCTGGAATGGCAATACTCTCCGATGATTTGGAACTGCGCGTTGGTCTTGTTGGCAATTTCAATCTGCACCATGCGGTCCACAATGCGACCGCCGGGATCATCGACAACCTGTATCTCTTTCGATGCCGCCGGCACACTCATCAGGAAGAGCGCTGCCAACGCTGCTATAGTGCCTCTCATCCGCCCGCCTGCTCAAAGGGTGGAGTTTTTTGGTTTTCAGGCCATTTAACAGAAAAATTGAGACACAGAAAGATACGCCAGAGACGAGCAAAAAACCTGTGGGAACAAAACCTCACCCGGCGGATAGGAAAAGCGCGCAGCCCGATTGCGCGCTCTGAACAGGCCTCTTAAGCTCGCTTCTCGCCGATTGTTGCGACACCCAGAACGGATAGCACTTTGGCTTCGATCTGCTCGGCATTCAGGCCTGCGACCGCATACATATCGGCCGGGCTGGCCTGATCGATAAACGTGTCAGGCAGCACCATCGAGCGGTACTTCAGCCCGTGATCAAACACGCCTTCATCCGCCAACAGTTGGGCAACATGGCTGCCGAATCCACCAACTGCGCCTTCTTCGATCGTGATCAGGGCTTCGTGGTTGGCCGCTAGGTCCAAAATCAGGTCGCGATCCAGCGGTTTGGCAAAACGGGCGTCCGCGATGGTGGGGGTGATGCCCCGCGCAGACAGAGCTTCGGCCGCTTTCTGAACTTCGGCCAGCCGTGTTCCAAAGGACAGCAGCGCGACGCGTGCGCCTTTCTGGATGACCCGTCCTTTGCCGATCTCCAGAACCTCACCGCGCTCGGGCAGGTCGACGCCGACGCCCTCGCCTCGTGGATAGCGGAAGGCAATCGGGCCGTCGTTATGCGCGGCGGCTGTGGCCACCATGTGCACCAGTTCGGCTTCGTCCGCAGCGGCCATGACGACCATGCCCGGAAGGTTGGCCAGATAGGCGATGTCAAACGATCCCGCATGGGTCGCGCCGTCTGCGCCAACCAGACCCGCGCGGTCGATGGCGAACCGCACCGGCAGGCGTTGAATGGCCACGTCATGTACGACCTGATCGTAGCCACGCTGCAGGAAGGTGGAATACATCGCACAGAAAGGTTTCATCCCACCGGCTGCCAGAGCCGCGGCGAAGGTCACACCGTGCTGCTCGGCAATCGCCACGTCAAAACAGCGAGATGGATAGCGGTCGGCAAACAGGTTCAGCCCGGTTCCGTCCGGCATGGCGGCCGTCACGGCAACAATCTTGTCATCCCGCGCGGCTTCTTCGACCAGTGTTTTACCAAAGACCGAGGTGTAAGAGGGCGCATTTGACGGTGCCTTCTTTTGCTCACCGGTAACAACGTCGAACTTCGCCGTAGCATGGCCCTTGTCGCGGGCCTGCTCGGCGGGTCCGTAGCCTTTGCCCTTCTTCGTCAGCACATGGATCAGGATGGGTCCGGTCGCCCGCGCCTTGACCGTGCGCAGAACCGGCAGCAGCTGATCCATGTCGTGGCCGTCGATAGGCCCAATGTAAGAGAACCCAAGCTCTTCAAAGAACGTCCCGCCCATCGCCATGCCCTTGAGCATTTCCTTGGCGCGCTTGGCCCCCTCGCGGAAGGGCTCCGGTAGCAATGAAACCGCGCCCTTGGCAGCGGCTTTCAGATCGTGGAACGGTGCCTCGGTGTAAAGCCGGGACAGATAGCTGGACAACGCGCCAACCGGCGGAGCAATGCTCATTTCGTTGTCGTTCAGGATGACGATCAGGCGCTTTTTGAGGTGGCCGGCGTTGTTCATCGCCTCAAAGGCCATACCGGCGGACATCGAACCGTCGCCGATTACAGCAATCGCATCGCCCAATCCTTCGGGCGTGACGCCACCCAGATCGCGCGCGACCGCAAACCCCAACGCAGCGCTGATCGAGGTCGAGCTATGCGCCGCGCCAAACGGGTCATAGGGGCTTTCGCTGCGCTTGGTGAAGCCGCTTAGCCCTTCTTTCATCCGCAGGGTGCGGATGCGATCCCGCCGCTCGGTCAGGATTTTGTGCGGATAGCACTGATGGCCAACGTCCCAGATGATCTTGTCGCGTGGCGTGTCGAATACCGCATGCAGCGCAGTGGTCAGTTCGACCACACCCAGACCTGCGCCCAGATGCCCGCCAGTGACAGACACGGCCGAGATCGTCTCTGACCGCAATTCCTGTGCCACCTGATGCAATTGCGCGTCCGAAAACTGCTTGAGGTCCGCAGGGCGGCTCACAAGGTCCAGCAGGGGTGTGTTCGGGCGGTCAGACATTTGGCGTTCCTGGCTTAGCTGTCCCGGGCAATAACGAAGCGAGCCGCGTCCTTCAAGGTTTCAGCCCCGGAACCGTATCCATCCAGCGCCGCACAGGCCTGATCCACCAGATCAGCGGCGCGGGATTTTGCGGCGTTCAGACCCAAAAGCGAAACAAACGTGGCCTTGCCGGCCTCGGCATCCTTTTGCAGTCGTTTACCGGCCTTCTCGGCATCACCTTCAACATCCAAAATGTCATCAGCGATTTGAAAAGCAAGTCCAAGCGCTTGGGCATATTGGCGCAAGGGTTCAGGGTCGGCCTGCGCCAGACGGGCCCCTGCGCAGGCTGACCATTCGATCAGCGCGCCGGTTTTGCCGGCCTGCAGCTTGGTGATCTGCTCAAGCGTCAGTGGATCAGGTGCCGTCTCGGCCGCAATGTCCAGCGCCTGGCCCAATACCATCCCCTGTGCTCCGCCGGCTTTGGCCAGTGTTAGAGCCAAATCGGCGCGAACGTCGGCATTTCCAACTTCTGGTCGGGTGCACAGTTCAAATGCCAGTGTCTGCAGGGCATCACCGGCCAGAACTGCAGTGCCGTCATCCCACTTCACATGCACCGTCGGGCGTCCGCGTCGCAGATCGTCGTCATCCATGCAGGGCAGGTCGTCATGAACCAGCGAATAGGCATGCAAGGCTTCGATCCCTGTTGCAGGCCAGATCGCTTGCGCGGCGTCGACGCCATGCATCCGGGCGCTTTCCAGCACCAGAAAGCCGCGCAACCGCTTGCCGCCTTCGGTGGCATAGGCCATCGCCTGGGTCACATCCAGATCGTCCAGCGCGCTCAGGACCAGATCGAACTGAGCCTGAATCCGCGCGGCGTCCTGCGCCAGAACTTCCTTGAACATTTACTGACCTTCGACAGGGGTCGTCCCGGTTGGCTGTCCATTAGCGTCCAAAGTGATCGCCGCCACTTTTTCCTCGGCCCGCTTCAGTTCGTCTTCGCAGCGTTTCTTCAACGCGGCACCGCGCTCATACAGGGCAATGGACTGATCCAGAGCCACGTCACCACGCTCCAACTGGCCGACAACGGCCTCAAGCTCTTTCATCGCTTGTTCGAATGTCATCTGATCAACTGGAGTATCGGTCATCGGGCTGCCTTCATCAGTTCTTCCACATGGGCGCGAGTGGCCTCGGCAAGTGCGTTCAGATCATACCCACCTTCCAAAGTCGAGACGATACGGCCTTCACACAGCTCGTCGGCGATTTTGCACAGCTCGGCGGTGATCCAAGCAAAATCGCCTGTGGACCAGTTCAGATTGGCCAGCGGATCGTCCTGATGCGCGTCAAAGCCTGCCGAGATGATGATCAGTTCCGGCTTGAACGCGCGTAGGCGCGGGAAGGCCTGCGCCTCATATGCGGCGCGCATCTCGGCCCCGCCCGAACCGGGGGTAAGCGGGATGTTCAAAACGGTGTCATAAGCACCGGTCTCATCCGGACGACCCGATCCGGGCCATAGCGGCATCTGCTGGCTGGTAACCACCAGAGCGCGGGCTTCGTCCCACAGCAAATCCTGCGTGCCATTTCCGTGGTGCACGTCGAAATCCACGACGGCCACGCGGTTCAAGCCGTGATGATCCAGCGCGTGTTTGGCGGCCAGCGCCGCATTGCCGAACAGGCAGAACCCCATTGCTGTTTCCGTTTCGGCATGGTGCCCAGGTGGGCGAATGGCGCAAAAGGCGTTCGGGGCCTCGCCGCCCAAAACCATATCCACCGCGCGCACAACTGCTCCGGCGGCGCGATAAGCCGCATCGACCGAACCCGGCGACATGAACGTGTCACCGTCAATCTGCGTAAAACCGTCCGACGGCCGGTTGTCACGGATATCCCGGATGTGGCTTTCGGGGTGGACGCGCAGCAGATCGTCATCTGCGGCCAAAGGGGCCGTTATACGGGCAATGTCCAGCCCTTCCAGCGCGTGAAGGATGTGTTCCAACCGCGCTACCCGTTCGGGGTGTCCGTCAGGCGTCACGTGGCCAAGGCAATCGGCGTGGGTCAAAAGGGCGGTCTTCATCGTGATCCCCAGTTCATCTTGCTAAAAATACCTTCGCCGAAAGCGCGAAAACGCCGCGTAGCGGCAGGCTTAATCCGGCGCCAACATATATCCGGCCCCGCGAACAGTCTGCAAATAGCGCGGCTGCTTGGGGTCCTGTTCGATCTTGCGGCGCAGACGCGTGATCTGAACGTCTACCGCGCGCTCCTGCGCCTGACCCTTGTCGCGACCCAGATCCTCGACCAGTTTGGCCCGGCTGATCGGCTCGCCGGGTTGGGCCGAGAAAATCTTCATCAACTGGCTTTCCGTCGCCGTCAGGCGAACCGGTTCCTCGCCCTGCCACATCTCGCCACGCTCGATGTCGTACCGGATCGGACCGAGATGCAAAATTTTTGCAGCCGTATCCTGCGCCGGAGTTTCTGGCATCCGCCGCAGGATCGCGTTGATCCGCAACAACAGCTCTTTCGGCTCGAACGGCTTGGCCAGGTAGTCATCGGCACCGGCCTCAAGCCCGGCAATGCGGTGCTCGGTCTCACCGCGCGCGGTTAGCAGCAGGATCGGTGTGGCATGGGTCTCGCGCAGGGCTTTGGTCAGGCTGACACCATCTTCGCCCGGCATCATCACGTCCAGAACGATCATGTCGAAATCCAGCCCGGACAACACCCGTCGCGCATGAGCAGCATCCCGCGCGGCCGTCACCAAAAAACCGCTCCGCATCAGGAACTTCTTCAACAGGTCACGAATGCGTTCGTCGTCGTCGACGATCAGCAGGTGGGCGTCCATATCGCTCATGAGGTGGTATCCCGCAATTTCGTATATGCATGACGCATATCAGCATCCATCATCGCTTCAAGCACTTTACGAAACCCTGACACCGCCTCAGGACCCGCCTCTTTATAAGCCGCGCGCATCCGCACGCGCTGGGCCTCAGAGAGTTTGGCTTCAAGCGCCTTGCCTTGTTCCGTCAGAAATAGGTGTCTTTCGCGTTTGTCCACCGATCCGACCCGGCTTTCGACAAGACCATCCTCGATTAGCGTGCGCAAAACACGGTTTAGAGACTGTTTTGTGACGCCGAGAATGGCCAGCAGGTTGTTGACCGTTGTCCCCGGCGCACGGTTGATGAAGTGGATCGCCCGGTGATGCGCCCGACCATAGGCCATCTGTGTCAGGATTCGGTCCGGGTCGGCGGTAAAGCCGCGATAGGCGAAGAACATCGCCTCGATCCCCTGTCGCAACTGCTCGTCGGTCAAAAACAGCAGGCTCTCGCCGCCGAAGACTTGGGCGGGGCGCGTATCCGACATATTATGCCTCATTCGTTACACCGAGCCGAGTTTATGTCAGCGTTATTGACATTCCAAGGGTGGACAGGTATCGAATCTCAGTTTTTGCGCAATAATATGTCCGGTTCGGACTTAAGTCGCGCAACAATCGGAAATTGATCCCGGGTCAGGAGGATTCGTATGGCGGGGTATGATGATCGTGATGGAGTCATCTGGTTGGATGGCAAACTGGTGCCCTGGCGCGAAGCCAATGTGCACATCCTGACCCACGCGATGCACTACGCGTCTTCGGTGTTCGAGGGTGAGCGCGCCTATAACGGCAAGATCTTCAAAAGCCGCGAACATTCCGAGCGTCTGATCGCCTCGGCCGAGGCGCTGGACATGCCGATGCCCTATTCGGTTGATGAGATCGAAGCGGCCAAGGAAGAGGCGCTGAAGGCCAGCGGTCTGCAGGATGCTTATGTCCGTGCGCTGGTCTGGCGCGGGTCCGGGGAAGATATGGGTGTGGCATCGGCCAAGAACCCGGTTCGGATGGCCGTCGCCGTCTGGCCCTGGGGGGCCTATTATGGCGATGCCAAGATGCAGGGCGCCAAGCTGGACATCGCGGAATGGAAACGCCCCAGCCCAGAGACCATCCCGGTTCACGCCAAGGCGGCCGGTCTTTATATGATCTGCACGATTTCGAAGCATAAGGCCGAGGCCAAAGGCTGCTCGGACGCGTTGTTTATGGACTGGCGCGGCTACGTGGCCGAGGCCACCGGGGCCAATGTGTTCTTTGTAAAAGATGGCGAGGTCCATACGCCTCTGGCCGACTGCTTCCTGAACGGCATCACGCGTCAGACAGTGATCCAGATGCTGAAAGACAAGGGCATCACCGTCCATGAGCGCCGCATCAAGCCCGAGGAAATGGCCGATTTCGAACAATGCTGGCTGACCGGCACGGCGGCTGAGGTCACTCCGGTGGGTCAGATCGGCGACTACACGTTCGAGGTCGGAGACCTTACGCGCGAGATCGCCGCAGATTACGAGGCTCTGGTCCGCGTCTGATCGCATCCAAAAACGTAAACCAGAACCCTCGCGTATTCGCGGGGGTTTTTCTTTGCCGAGCGTTCAAGTTTCTGTGCAGATCGTTCAGGTGACTGGACGACTGCGCAATCGCGTATACGTTACGACCATGTTGGACCTGCTCAGCGATATTCTCACCCGCCTGTCCCTGCGCGGGACATTCTACTTCCGAACCTCGTTCACGCCGCCCTTTGGCATTCAGGTGCCAGCGTTACAGAACGTCGCCCGGTTTCACTTTGTGCAGCGTGGGGAATTGAAAGTACATGTCTCTAACACAGGCGAAACGCTGCGTTTGAAGCAGGGCGACCTGATCCTGATTCCTCACGGCACCGCCCATGCGTTGCTGTGTAATGAGGTCAAACCGCTGGATGCGTTGCCGCTGGAGCAAGTGCTGGAAGATGCCGGGTATCAGGGTGATGGCGTCCTGATATATGGCGGCGAGGACAAAAGCCGCGACACCCAGCTGATCTGCGGCCATTTCTCGTTCACCGGTCCGCCCGGACGGCAAGGCACCGGGCATATGCTGATCGACCGACTGCCCCCATACATCCTGATCGAAAACTACGGCGAAGAAGCGGGGTCGTGGATTGAGGCCACACTGCGCATGATCGGGTCCGAGATCAACGGCGCACGGATTGGAGGCGACCTGATTGCCCTGAAGCTGTCCGAAGTGCTGTTTGCCCAGGCCATTCGCGCGCATCTAGAACATCAAAGCCCCAGCGACACCGCTTTGGCCGGGTTCGCTGATCCACGAATCTCACGCGCGTTGACCGCCTTTCACAAGGCTCCGGCTGAAAATTGGAGTGTTGAGACACTGGCGCGCGAGGCCGGGATGTCGCGCACTGCTTTTGCACAACTGTTCGCCGAGAAGATGGGGACGACACCGATTCAGTATCTGACCGATTGGCGAATGCAGATTGCCTGCCATGGTCTGACGGAAAGCCGCTGGAACGTCGCCGATGCAGCCGCTGAGGTTGGATACGCGTCCGAGGCAGCGTTTTCACGGGTGTTCAAGAAACAGATCGGCCTGTCGCCGGCCGCTTATCGATCAATGCACTGATCCAACCCGGTTCTGAACGATCTGCAATTTTTTGCGGACGATGCGGAGTTAAACGTTCGGGCTCTCCGACCTAGCTTGAGGCTATGCCAAGCAAGGAAAGGAAATTTAAATGTCCGTTCGTTTCGTTACCCGCTCTGTTCACGCCTATCTGGACTACCCCGTTGCCCTGGCCCTGATGGGGCTACCCTTTGTGCTGGGCTTGGGGCAGTCCAACCCGATAGCCTTGTGGCTGTCCGTCGCTACAGGGGTAGCCGCCTTTGTGCTTACGGTCCTGACAGACCATCACTTGGGGATCTGGAGGGTTCTGCCCTACAAGTTTCACCTGGCGGTCGATCTGCTGGTCGGCGTTGTTTTTCTGGCCGCGCCCAGCCTGTTTGGGTTCTCGGGGTTGGACGCGATATATTACTGGCTGAATGGCGTGGCGGTCGTGGCCGTTATTTCGCTCAGTGCGCCGGAAGAGGGCGTGACAGCCTAAGCCATCCGGTGTCACAAATTCATCGTGATAGTTTCAAGAATCTGAGCCGCTTGTTTTACAAACAGGCGGCTCACTGCCGCTCACCAATCGCGTGACCCCGATGGGTCGCAAGTCAGGAGAGCTTTAATGACACGAATCCTTCGCCCCAACCGCCGTGCCTTTCTGGCCGGCAGCACCGCATTTGCCGCGTCTTTGTCGATGCCTGCGATCAGCCGAGCATCGTCGCGCCCGGTGTTCACCCACGGTGTCCAGTCGGGCGATGTGGATATCACTTCGGGTATGATCTGGACCCGAACAGACCGCCCCGCCCGCGTGACGATGGAGGTGGCGACAACCGAAAGCTTTGCCGATGCCCGCAAGCTGGCTCCGCTGGACGCAATCCCGAACAGCGATTTCGCCGTAAAGCGGCTTGTTGACGGGCTGCCATCCGATCAGGACATATTCTACCGGTTCGTGGCCGCCGATCTGAGCGATATCAACGTCACATCAGACCCTATTGTAGGTCAGTTCCGCACTGCACCGACCTCGCGTCGCAATATCCGCTTTGCCTGGTCGGGTGACACGGCCGGTCAGGGCTGGGGCATTGATGACGAGGGTATGCGCACTTACGCCACAATGGCGCAGCATAAGCCGGACTTTTTCATCCACTCTGGCGACACGGTCTATGCAGATGGTCCGATGAAGGACGAGGTCGAAAAAGACGGGCAGGTGATCTGGAAAAACACCACTCTGATTGACGAGAAACGCAAAGTGGCCGAAACGCTGGACGAATTCCGCGCCCAGTGGAAATACAACATGATGGATGAGCATGTGCGCGCGATGAACGCCGGCTGCCCGACCTTCTTCCAGTGGGACGACCATGAGGTCGTCAACAACTGGTCGGACGCCAAGGATCTGATCTCGGATGACCGTTACACCGAGAAATCGGTGCATGTGCTGCAATCCCGTGCCGGCCGCGCCTTCCATGAGATGACGCCGCTGCGTTTCACACCGGCTGAGCCGGGGCGAGTGTATCGCAAGATCTCGTACGGCCCGATGCTGGACATATTTTTCCTTGATCTGCGCAGCTATCGCGGACCCAACGGGCCGTCCATGGAAGAGGGCATCACTGATCAATCCCGCATTCTTGGGGCCAAGCAGCTGGCATGGCTCAAGCGCGAGCTGGCATCGTCGCAGGCGACATGGAAAGTGATCGCATCGGATATGCCGATTGGACTGATTGTCTGGGACAACTGGAAGGAACAGGCCGGAGCAGAGGCGATCTCGAATGGTGACAGTGGACTGGCTAGGGGGCGTGAGTTGGAGATCGCCGATCTGCTGCAATATATCAAAACAGCCAATGTCACCAATACGGTCTGGTTCACTGCCGATGTGCACTACACAGCTGCGCATTACTATGACCCTAACAAAGCGCAATTTCAGGATTTCGTGCCATTCTGGGAGTTCGTTTCAGGCCCACTGCACGCCGGAACATTCGGTCCGAATGGGCTGGACGGAACGTTCGGCCCCGAGGTGAAATTCATCAAGGCACCGACCGAAGAGCAGGGCGCGAACCTGCCACCAAGCGCTGGTCTGCAGTTCTTTGGTCTGGTCGACATCGACGGAAGGACCCAGCAGATGACCGTGCGCCTGATGGACCGGGCTGATAACGAGCTCTGGTCGATCACTCTGGACCCGCAGACCAAAGCCATCTGATCGTTTTGGTCGATTTCTACGCGCCCCGACAGTTAGGTCGGGGCGTGTCCGTTTTCACTTGAAATTTCCGACAAAAATAATCAGATAATGGCCAGGGCCAGATGTGTTGACATCCAGCACAGGATTTCGAGGCGGTCTGCGGGCTTAGCGCAAATTTGGTGAGGGCGCGCCACCGCCTCGGAAACGACGCAGATAACAGAGGTTGATGATGGGCGATCCGCTCGACGAAATCATGGCGCGACACGAGGCTGCAACCGCGTGCGGATGTTGCTGTGATGACGACTATTGCGCCTATGTCGATACACCCAAAGCCATAGGTCCTGACAAAGAGGATCTGTCGCTACCCCACAGCGCCGCAAGCAGACGCGGGTCGGTTAGGTTTCTCAACGAACATCCGCCGGCATAGCAGCCCCATTTGGGGCTGTTTAGGCTCTGACCTTCAGAAATCCACGCCGCGCTGGGCTTTGATTCCAGCTTGGAATGGGTGTTTCTCTTCGGTCATTTCGGTGACCAGATCGGCATAGTCACGCAACGCCTGCGGGGCGTCTCGCCCGGTCAGGAACACGCTGGTTTTTTCAGAGCGTTCGTTCAGCCCGTCGATCACTTGTTCGATCGACAGGTATTCATAACGCAAGGCGATGTTGATCTCATCCAGCACCACAAGATCGTAGTCGCCGCTGGACATCAGGGCGCGGGCCTTGTCGAAGGCGGCATTTGCGGCGGCGATGTCCCGCTCGCGGTCCTGCGTGTCCCAGGTAAAGCCTTCGCCCATCGTGTGCCAGGTCACCAGATCGCGCTCTTCGAAGAAACGCCGCTCACCGGTTTTCCATTTACCTTTGATGAATTGCACAACGGCGACCTTCTGGCCCCACCCCAGCGCGCGGATCACAACGCCGAACGCGGCCGAGGATTTGCCTTTGCCCTTGCCGGTGTTGATCAGAACAAGCCCGCGTTCCGGATCGACGGCCTCGGACACTTTCTTGCGGTGCTGGGCTTGCACCTTTTGCATCTTTTCCTTGTGATCTTGTGCGTCGCTCATGGGAAACCCTCATCTTTTGTTGGGCACACCCTAGGGGAAGTTCCGCAAAGGTAAAGGTCAGGCTTTGGGATCCGTGACCGCGCGGGCCTTTCCGCGTTCCAACCCCAACTGATGTTCGCGCCAGATCACCACGATGTTGCCTGCGATCACCAGCGCTGCACCGGCCAGCATCACCAGAGTCGGCAACTCGCTGAACCAGACATAGCCAATGATGATGGCAAACAGCATGGATGTGTAGTCATAGGGCGCCAGCATCGAAGCCTGCCCAAAACGATAAGAAGAGGTCACCAGAATTTGGGCAACGCCACCGACCAGACCAGCCAGGATCAAAAAACCAGCTTGCTCCCACGTCGGTAAAACCCAGCCCCAAAAGAAGGTCAGCCCGGACAGAATGGTCGCGGTCATCGAGAAATAGAACACGATAGCGGCTGGATGATCGACCTGCACCAACTGCCGGATATGGATCTGCACAAAGGCGCGGGCGACGGTCGCGCCCAGAATGCACAATGCGCCGATGGTTGCCGCGGCTTCCATGTTGTTGCCGCCCAGTCGAGGCCAAATCATGATCAGAACACCCAACAGGCCGATGGCCACGGCGGCGATTCGGATTGCTCGGATGCGCTCACCCAACATGATTGCTGCCAGGATTAGAGTGAAAATCGGCGTGGCGTATCCAATCGCGGTGGCCTCGGGCAGAGGGATCAGGCCAAGGCCGGTGAAGGTCAGCCCCATCGCGGTGGTCCCCAGCACGCCGCGCCAGAAATGGCCCATGGGTTTGCGCACAACGAATCCCCGCGCCAATTCTCCGCGTGCGATCAGCCAAATCATAATCACTGGAATGGCAAAGAGGGACCGGAAGAACACCATCTCGCCCGGTGGAAAATGATCAGACTGCGCCTTGATTATCGCCGCCATGACCGTGAACAGAAACACCGCGCTCGACTTCAGAGCGACGGCCAATATGGGTCGATGCGATGTTAAGGGTTTTGCCATCGGCGCGAACCTGCGCTTTTGGCCGGGAAAGATCAACGCGTAGTTTACAGATTCGTCCAATCAGGCGGCAGAGGACTGCCGATCTCTTGCGCGAATTCTTCGAGAAACCGGATCATCCGTTGGATCCTCCGCTCGGCGATCTCTTTACCGGTTTCCGTCAGCATGTCGCCGGGCAGGCGCAACAGTTTGACCTTCCAGTGATCGATTGAAAAATGCAGATCGTCCAGCGGGCGATTGGCGGCAAACGGGTCCGCCGGGTCATACAGCGACCGCCCCAATGCTCCGGATACCGAGAAGTTTCTAGCCACCCCTATGGCCCCCAGCGCATCCAGCCGGTCCGCATCACGCAGGATACAGGCCTCGGGCGTTTCCGGCGTGATATTGGCCGAAAAACTATGTGCCTCGATCGCGTGTTTGATCGCTTGGACCTGATCTTCAGAATAGCCGAGATTACCAAGAATAGGCTCTGATTCTTCGGCTGATCGGCGCGATGCCATTTGGCGATCCGGGTCATCTTTGGACAGGTTGACCAGATCATGCAGATAAGCCGCAGCCAGCAGCACAGGCATGTCGGTTTGGTCAGTGGCTATGGCCTGGGCGTTCACCCAGACCCTGTCCAGATGGGCCAGATCATGTGCTGGGTCGGTTTCCATGCGCTGCACGACAACGGCGCGCAGGCGGGTGCGCAGATCAGCCGATCCGTCCACGGTTTTCTCCGATCTGGCCACGGTGCAGCAGCAGGTGGTCTAGGATCACACAGGCCATCATCGCCTCACCCACAGGCACGGCGCGAATGCCAACGCAGGGGTCGTGGCGGCCTTTGGTGATAATCTCGGTTTCTTCGCCGGATTTGGTGATGGTTTTGCGGGTTGTCAGGATCGACGAAGTCGGTTTGACCGCAAAGCGCACGACGATGTCTTGCCCGGTTGAGATACCGCCCAAGATGCCGCCCGCGTGGTTCGAGCTGTATTGCGGGCCGTTCTGACCCATAAAGATCTCATCCGCATTGGCCTCACCTGTTAGTTCGGCGGCGGCCATCCCTTCACCGATCTCAACGCCTTTCACCGCGTTGATCGACACCATCGCAGCAGCCAAATCAGTGTCTAACTTGGCATAAACTGGTGCTCCGATCCCGGCGGGTACACCGCGCGCCACGACCTCGACCACCGCGCCAACCGAGTTGCCGGACTTGCGCAATTCGTCCAGATAAGCGGCCCAGTCCGCAGCAGCCGTAGCATCAGGGGTCCAGAAAGGGTTCTGTTCGATCTGGGACCAGTCGAAATTGCCCCGGTCAATCTTGTGGGGTCCGATCTGAGTCATATACCCGGTGATCTGAACGTTGGGTGCGATCTGCTTGATCGCTTCTCGAGCCAACCCGCCAGCTGCTACACGCGATGCGGTTTCCCGTGCCGAGCTGCGCCCGCCGCCCCGATAGTCCCGGATGCCGTACTTTTGCCAGTAGGTAATATCAGCGTGCCCTGGACGGAACTTGTCCATGATATCGCCGTAGTCTTTCGAGCGCTGATCCGTGTTCTCGATCATCAGCTGCACCGGCGTACCCGTTGTCTGGCCTTCAAACACGCCGGACAGGATTTTCACCTGATCAGGTTCGCGCCGCTGGGTGGTGAATTTGTTCTGACCCGGTTTGCGTTTGTCCAGCCAGTGCTGAATCATGCCCTCGTCGATCGTGACGCCCGGGGGGCAGCCATCGACGGTCGCACCCAAAGCGGGCCCGTGGCTTTCACCCCAGGTGGTAACGCGGAAGAGGTGGCCAAAACTGTTCATCGACATGGGGCATGCTCCTTTGAGCGTCGTGATTAGCGGGCAAGGCCCTTGGCCTCAAGCGGATTTGCAGTTGGGGCGTGTTGGCCCCAACCCAATGAACTTACGCAGCGGTGGCCAGTTGTGCGCGTGTCGCGTTGATTTTCAGCGCAGCTTGAGCAGCTTCGCGGCCTTTCTCCACAAAATGCGCGCGATAGATTGCGTTGTGGTGATCTGTCTCCTGATACTGATGCGGCGTCAGGGAAACAGACAGGACCGGTACACCGGTATCAAGGCCGGCGCGCATTAACCCGTCCACAACGGCCTGAGCCACGAAATCATGCCGGTAAATGCCACCGTCGACGACAAATGCGGCGCAGGCGACAGCCGCATAGCGGCCGGTTTCAGCAAGATCGCGGGCGAGCAGCGGCATCTCGAACGCGCCGGGGACGTCGTATACGTCGACCTGATCGGCAGGGATGAGTTCAAGAAACCCTTCGAGAGCCTGGTCAACGATATCGGAATGCCAGTTGGCTTTTACAAAAGCATAGCGGGTGTGTGTCATCGTGATCTCCTTTCAGTTTGGTGGCCTGCTGGCGGTCGCGAAAAACCGGTTCCCACTTTTCGCTGCCAGCCCGGCATGACACGTCACCCAAGGCGATCACGGGCAAGCGCACGGCAAGGCCGACGCGCTGCACGTTCTCTTTCATCCGGACTGTAACCGTCGGCTCTGGCCTCTCACCAGATCTGCTGACACCCTTCCATGGTTCCACAATTCCTCCGAAAACCGGTTCCCACTTTTCGGATCGTGGATACGGCAGAGCCGCTCGCGGGCTTACGGGTCGTAGCCCGCATACCGCCGGTGGGGAATTGCGCCCCGCCCTGAGAACGGGCGGACCTTGCCAAGGTGCGGGCAGTTCTGCAAGAGATTTTGCAGGAGGATTCCCATGCATCCCAATCCAGCCTTTCGCGCGGAAGAAACCGCGCGCCACATCTCCTTTGCACGTGACCGGGCATTTGGCGTTTTGGCCGTGTCGACAGAGTCCGCGCCGTTGATCAGCCATGTCCCGTTTCTGCTGTCCGAGGATGGGTCACTGGCGGAACTGCATCTTGTCCGGTCTAACCCGATCGTACGCGCGATAGCAGGCTCTAAACAGGCCCGGATCGCCATAAATGGTCCGGATGGGTATGTTTCGCCGGACTGGTATGGTGTCGAAGATCAGGTTCCGACCTGGAACTATGTTGCTGTTCATCTGACAGGCCAATTCGAGCAGCGCCCGCAGGAGGAGCTGTTGGACCTTTTGGATCGCCAGTCGGCGTTCTATGAGGCGCGGCTGTTGCCGAAAACCCCGTGGGTCACCAGCAAGATGAGCCCGGGCGCGCTGGAGCGGATGATGCGTATGATCGTGCCGTTCCGCCTTCGAATAGATGATATTCAAGGCACCTGGAAACTGAACCAGAACAAACCGGATACGGCGCGTAGGAACGCTGCAGAGCATATCGCGCGCGATGGATTCGGCTCTGAACTGCAAGCCCTGCGGGCGTTGATGGCCGCCACCGGACCTGACACCAACTGACGGGTTTTGTTTTGCATTTCGTCGTGTAGAGTTCGGGCAATTCAGGGAGATCGCTAATGAAGCTCTATTTCAGCACAACCTCACCATATGTACGCAAGGTCATGGTTTTATTGCATGAAACCGATCAATTGCAGGACGTGGAGTTGTTGTCCGTGGCGACGACACCCATGACCCCTGCCGAGACATTGCTCGCCAAGGCACCCTTGACAAAAGTTCCGGCGTTAGAGCGCCCGGATGGGCCAACCCTGTTCGACAGCCGCGTTATCTGCGCCTTTCTGAACGACCGCGCGCTGGCCGGGTTGTATCAAGAAGGGGCCGCGCATTGGGACGTGCTGACATTGGAAGCACTGGCTGATGGTATTCTGGATGCGGCGCTTCTAATTACCTACGAAGGCAGGATGCGACCCGAAGACAAACAATGGGACGGCTGGGCCGACGCGCAGTGGGACAAGATCGAACGTGCCTGTGCGGCGTTGAACCAGCGCTGGATGGCCCATCTGTCTGGGACATTGGATATGGGGCAGGTGGCAGTAGCCTGTGCGCTGGGCTATCTCGACTTCAGGCACGATGCGCGCGGCTGGCGCAAAGGAAATGATGCGTTGGCCGCCTGGTACGAGAAATTTTCGGAACGCCCAAGCATGGTCGCGACACAACCGCCAGCCTGATCCGGGTATTTAAGGTGCTTGCCGCTCTGGAATCAGAGCGGCCAACGGACGAAGTTACTCGCTGAAGGTCGCCAGATAGGCCGCGATATCCTCGGCGCCCTTTTTCAGTTTGACGCTCATGTTCGGCCGCGCGGTTTCGTCGTCCAAATACTCCTGAATGAAGCCAATCGGGTTTTTGGAGTAAGTGGCGATGTTCTCCTCGGTCCAGACCAGACCTTCCTGACCGGCCCGGATCATGTCGTCGGTGAACATTCCGACCGGCAGACGCTCGCTTCCGTTCAGGTAATCGTATTCGGTTCCGGCGGCGCGACCGACTACTCCATAAAGATTCGGGCCGGTGATGCCACCTTTGACCAGAACCTCGCCATCTTTGATGATCGCATGGCACGAAGAACAGCGGTTATAGAGCTTTTCGCCTTTCGCCGGATCACCGGCTGCAAATGCCTGAGACGAAACGGCAAGCGTGAAGGTCAGAAATGTTGCACAGAGCTTTGACATGGGTGACGTCCTGCTAAGGTTGTATTACCCTGGGCTTTCGATCATTCGCGTCGAAAGTGCAATCAAAATCAGGCTCGTCTAAGTGCTTGTAAAATATCTATTTTTAACTCAGGTTTTCCGCACCTTTGCGATTTGAGGGCGCTGCAAGCTGCGAAACGTAAATCGCTGTTTCATTTTTGGAACCGAACTAAAGATACCGGTACATGTAGGTCGTCGCGTGGCGGGATTTACCATCGGGGTCGAATGCGAAATCGGGGATGACGCCTGCCGGTTGGAAGCCGACGGACTTGTATAGGGTTTCTGAGACGTCGCCCGTGCGCGTGTCCAAAGTGACGAGCGTCTTTCCCGCTTGTTGCGCGGATGTCAGAGCTTCACTCATCAGTGCCTTTCCCAAACCACGGCGTCTGGCCTGGGGGTGCACGATCATCTTCGAGATTTCTGCCCGGTGGGGTTGATTAGGGGGCATGCTGAGCAAAACCTGAACCGTGCCGATCAGCGAACCCTCCCCAAACGCACCGAACAGATGCCGCCCACCCTTTTCTACGGCGGGTTTGACGTCATCCGTCCAGAATCGTGCGGCGGTCTCGTGGTCGAGGGGCATCATGAAGCTGATCGCGGCGCCGTCGGCAACACTGTCGACAAGCAACCGGCACAGGTCTTTCAAGTTTTCGTCGATGTCCGTTGCGGTAAGGCGGGAAACGCGAGGTGGCTGATATGTCATGACAGGGCGATCATATAAGTGCAGGGCGTTTGGGTCGTTTTGAAAACGGTCTCGCCGAACAGGATGTAACGAAGACAATCCCCTTGGCGAAGGTCATGCGATTTCCCCTCGACCGTGATTTCGATCTGCCCGGACAGGACATACACATGATGCTCTTGCCCCGGGATCGCGGGAGCGTCGTAGGCAATGCGCTGCTGCGCACCCAGAGTGCCTTCGATCAGCTCAACCGAAAGCTGCCCGCTGGGAGGCGACACGTTGCGGCGTTCAAATGCTTGAGCGGGATCCGTCCAAACCGGTTGGTCTTGCCGCCGGACGATCGGTTGGAAACTCTGCTCTAAAGGCGCAAGAAGCTGAGAGATTGGCAGCGCATAGGCTGCGGCCAAACGTCCAAGCGTCTCGGCGGTTGGGCTGACTTCGTTTTTTTCAATACGCGACAGGGTGGCGCGGCTTAATCCCGTTTTGCCGGCCAGCGTATCGAGTGTCATGCTGTGATGCTCTCGCAATCCACGCAAATGTGCAGCCAGTTTCTCTGTGGTGGGGTTTAAAGCGTTGCTCATATATGGGAATATTCCCGAATATGATCGATTGATCAAGAGGCATCAGTGGAGTTTTCAATCAGGAGCTAAAAATCGGAAAGCGGCACACCCTTTACCGCCGGCAAATTTCGCAGAGGGTTGGCATATGCTTGAACTGTAAAGAGCTGGATCACCCCAGCATCCAGGTATCCCGCCGGTGCAAACCGAATCACATTGTCAGCGAGTTGGGTGACCGGCGTGTTTTTCCCGAAATTCAGGTCCGTATCTTGAAATTTTAGCCCCTCGTTGTGACATGAATGCCCGGATGTGGCGCACTGCGCGCCTATGACCGCTGGACGAACCGATTTCTCCCGGCTAGATAGCCGCGATGAGACGCCGCTTTGATGCGGTGCTGATGCATGTTTGCCCGCAACCGCGGGCGCCGGAATCGGAGAAAACCTCGTGTCCCACGCAGAAGACCACGAAGGCACCCGCAGAGATTTCCTCTACTACGTCGCTGGCGGCGCAGGTGTCGTTGCGACGGGTGCAGCCGTATGGCCCCTGATCAACCAAATGAATCCCTCGGCAGACGTTCAGGCGCTGTCCTCGATCCGTCAGGACGTAAGCGGGGTCGAGCCGGGCACGCAGCTGACCGTTAAATGGCTGGGTAAACCCGTATTTATCCGTCACCGCACCGGTGCTGAGATTCAAGAAGCTCAGGAACAGGACGCCGAAGGCGTAGACGCACTGCCTGATCCGCTGGCGCGCAACTTCAACCTGCCCGCCGATGCGCCGGCGACCGACGCCAACCGCGTAATGCCGTCGCCCGAAGGCGAAGCACCAGGTGCATGGATCGTTCAGATGGGTGTTTGTACCCACCTAGGCTGTGTGCCGCTGGGTGATGCCGGGGACTTTGGCGGCTGGTTCTGCCCCTGCCACGGTTCGCACTATGACCTTGCCGGTCGTATCCGCAAAGGCCCCGCGCCTGAAAACCTGCCCGTTCCGCCCGTTGAATGGGTGGATGCGACAACCATCAAGCTCGGCTAAGGGAGACCCAGATGTCCGGAATTCCCCACGATCATTACGAGCCGAAGACAAACGGCGAAAAGTGGCTGAACAGCCGCCTTCCCATCGTCGGCCTGATTTACGACACCATCATGATCCCCACCCCCAAGAACCTGAACTGGTGGTGGATCTGGGGCATCGTCCTGGCGTTCTGCCTGGCGCTGCAGATTGTCACCGGTATCGTTCTGGTGATGCACTATACCCCGCATGTTGACCTGGCCTTCGCCAGCGTCGAGCACATCATGCGCAACGTGAATGGCGGCTACTTTATCCGCTACCTGCACATGAACGGCGCGTCGCTGTTCTTTGTTGCGGTCTACATCCACATGTTCCGCGGCCTGTTCTACGGCTCGTACAAAGCCCCGCGTGAGATCACGTGGATCATCGGGATGCTGATCTACCTGATGATGATGGGCACCGCGTTCATGGGCTACGTTCTGCCCTGGGGTCAGATGTCCTTCTGGGGCGCGACCGTGATCACCGGCCTGTTTGGTGCCATCCCGTTTGTGGGTGACGCGATCCAGACTTGGCTGCTGGGCGGACCGGCGGTGGACAACGCCACGCTGAACCGCTTCTTCTCGCTGCACTACCTGCTGCCGTTCGTTATCGCGGCGCTGGTCATCGTGCATATCTGGGCCTTCCACACTACCGGCAACAACAACCCGACAGGCGTTGAAGTGCGCCGCGGTTCAAAAGCCGAAGCCGAGAAAGACACACTGCCGTTCTGGCCGTACTTCGTGATCAAGGACCTGTTCGCCCTGGCTGTGATTCTGGTCGTGTTCTGGGCCGTTGTTGGCTTCATGCCGAACTACCTGGGCCACCCGGACAACTACATCGAAGCCAACCCGCTGGTGACCCCTGCGCACATCGTGCCCGAATGGTACTTCCTGCCGTTCTACGCGATCCTGCGTGCCTTCACTGGTGAGGTCTGGGTCGTACAGTTCGCCAGCTTCATCACCGGCGGCATCGTCGACGCAAAGTTCTTTGGTGTTCTGGCGATGTTCGGCGCGATCCTGGCGATGGCTCTGGCCCCCTGGCTGGACACCTCGACCGTGCGTTCGGGTAAGTACCGTCCGCTGTTCAAATGGTGGTTCTACCTGCTGATCATCGACTTCTTTGCCCTGATGTGGCTGGGTGCGATGCCTGCGGAAGAGCCCTATGCAACCTTCTCGCTGATCGCGTCCGCCTACTGGTTCGCCTATTTCTTCGTGATCCTGCCGATCCTTGGTGTGATCGAGAAGCCTCTGGCCCAGCCGGAAACCATCGAAGAAGACTTCAACGCGCATTATGGCAAGGCTGACGCCGACGCCACGCCGGCCGAGTAAGAAGAGGGACCGGAAACATGTTCAAGAAACTTGCAATCGGTGCAGCGTTTGCTCTGGCCCTTACCCCTGCTGCGTCCTTCGCAGCGGGCGGCGGCGAACAGCACATCGAAGACTTCCACTTCTCGTTTGAAGGCCCCTTTGGCACCTGGGATCAAAACCAGCTACAGCGTGGACTTCAGATCTACACCGAAGTCTGCGCGGCCTGCCATGGCCTGCGCTATGTGCCTCTGCGTGATCTCGAAGCGCTGGGATATTCGGAAGAAGAAGTCATCGCATATGCGGCGGGCAACTTCGAAGTGTTCGATCCTGAGCTGGACGATTTCCGTCCGGCCATCCCGACCGACCACTTCCCGGTCAACGACGGTGTTGGCGCACCGGACCTGAGCCTGATGGCCAAGGCCCGGGCCGGTTTCCACGGCCCCTATGGTCTGGGGATCAACCAGTTGTTTAAAGGCATGGGTGGTGCAGAATACATCGCCTCGCTGCTGGACGGTTACACCGGTGAGGAAAAAGAAGAAGCAGGCACCATCCTGTATGAGAACAAGGCCTTCCCCGGAGGCTGGATCTCGATGGCGCCGCCGCTGGCTGACGATCAGGTCGAATTCGCCGACGGCCACCCGGCCACCGTCGAAGCTCTGTCCGAGGACGTCGCGGCCTTCCTGATGTGGACCGCCGAGCCCAAGATGATGGAGCGCAAGTATTCCGGCTTCGTCGGCGTCATCTTCCTGACCCTGTTGTCGGTGCTGCTGTACCTGGTCAACAAGCGTCTGTGGGCAGGCGTGAAGGGCAAAAAGACCGTCTGATCGGTCTCTGACCACTACATTCCGAAAGGCCCGGTGCTTAGCGCCGGGCCTTTTTTCGTTCTGAGGCCGCACAGTGTTATACTGGTGCCGCGCCTCTCCTCTGCAGGGGGGCGGATATTTTCACAGAAATCTATTTGGGAGGGCGGGTCATGGACACGCAAAGCAATGTTGAAAAGCTGCGGGCTGCTTTCGAGGCATGGAACGACAGCAAAGCGTCTGACATCGGGATGTGGGAAAAGTACACCACCAAGGATTTGTGCATACGCTCGCTTGGGCGGGGTCAGTATGGGTTGGATTTCAGTTGCTCGCGGGACGGGCACGCCGAGTTGAAGGAATACCTTGAGGACCTGACAAGTGCGTACCAGATGGAACATTGGACCCTGAAGGACACCGTTGCCCAGGATGACCGTGTCGTCGGCATAGGCGTCACTGCCTGGACGCACAAGAAAACCGGTAAGACGGTGGAATCACCGATTGTCATTATCTGCCGATTCCGCGACGGGCTTGTCTGCAAATACGAAGAGTTCTACGACACGGCCGCATTTGCCGCCGCCGCTACCTGATTTAGTTCTGCCTCAGGCCGTCAGCTGGGTCGCGGTTCGGCCCGAGACCGTGGCGGTCACGATCTGACCTTCGGTTTGCGGGCTATCGAATGTGACTTCGGTAAATTGCTCAGTCCGGCCCATATGCGGATTTTCCATCAGAATGTGATGGGTTTTGCCGATCTGCGCTGTCAGGTGCTTTGCCACCTGGGCTTCACCAGCAGCACGCAGGCGGGCGGCGCGGTCCTTGATGATATTGCCATTGATCTGCTGCGGTATCCGGGCCGCTGGCGTACCTTCGCGCTTGGAATAGGGGAAGACGTGCAACCAGGTCAGGTCGCACTCGGAAACCAGCTTCAGCGAGTTCTCGAAATGCGCATCCGTTTCGGTCGGAAAACCCGCGATGATATCAGCGCCAAAGGTCATCTTGGGGCGCAGCTTGCGCGCCTCTTCGGTAAAGCGGATGGCATCGTCACGCAGGTGGCGTCTTTTCATCCGTTTCAGGATAAGGTCGTCACCATGCTGCAGTGACAGATGCAGGTGGGGCATCAGGCGCGGCTCGGTCGCAATCGCCTGCATCAGGTTCTCATCCACCTCGATCGAATCGATCGAGCTGATCCGAAGGCGCGGCAGGTCGGGCACCAGTTTCAGAATCCGCATCACCAGGTCGCCCAGTTTGGGCTGTGCGGGCAGGTCGGCACCCCACGAAGTCAGGTCAACACCGGTAAGCACGACCTCGTTATACCCCCGGTCCACCAACCGCTTGATCTGGTCCACCACCACGCCCGCAGGGACGCTGCGCGAATTGCCGCGGCCATAAGGGATGATACAGAACGTGCAACGATGATCACAGCCGTTCTGGACCTGCACATAAGCGCGTGAACGGGTGCCGAATCCATCGATCAGGTGCCCGGCGGTCTCAGTAACGGACATGATGTCGTCGACCTGCACCGCCTCGGTCTCGCCGATGAAATCTGCCGCCATACCTTTCCAGGTGTCCGGCTGCATCTTTTCGGTGTTGCCGATGACCGCGTCGACTTCATCCATCTGAGTGAATGTTTCAGGTTCGGTTTGCGCTGCGCACCCGGTCACGATCAACCGCGCATTGGGGTTTTCCCGCCGAAGCTTACGAATCTCCTGCCGTGCCTTACGCACCGCCTCGGCTGTTACCGCACAAGTATTCACCACGACCGCGTCGGTCAGGCCTGCCTGCTGCGATAGCTCCTTCATCGCCTCGGTCTCATAGGCGTTCAGGCGACAGCCCAGCGTGGTGAATTTGGGGGTGCTCATCCCAACGACTCCAGAAACGCGGGCGTCAATGTGCCCGAGAAGACATGGCAGGTGGGTCCGGTCATCCAGACACCATCCTCACGCCAGTCGATCCAAATGGTTCCGCCATCCAGCTCGATTTGGACTTTGCGCCCGGTCAGTCCGCGACGGGCCGCGGCGACGGCGGTCGCACAGGAAGACGAGCCCGAGGCCAGCGTGATCCCCACACCACGTTCCCAGACGCGCATGCGGATATGATCCGGCCCGATGACTTGCGCCACCTGCACATTGGTACGCTCAGGATACAGCGGATGGTATTCGTACCGGGCGCCAAACTCGGTCAGTGGGACGGCTTCGGCATCTTCCACAAAAAATGTGCAATGCGGGTTGCCCACCCCGGTTGCCGTAGGCGCACCTTCAATCGGCAGTTCCAGCGTGTCGAATTCTTCGGCCAGCGGAATCTCGTGCCAGTTCAGTTGCGGCTGCCCCATATTGACCGAGGTCAGCCCATCCCCGGCTTCGCGGGCGTAAAGCGTGCCGCGCTCAGTCGTCAGGGTCAGTTCCGATACCCCCGATTCTTCCATCAGGAAGCGGGCAATGCAGCGCGTTGCGTTTCCACATGCAGCCGAGGTCGACCCGTCCGCATTGTAGAACACCAGATGTGCATCCGATTCGCCGTTCTCGATAACCGCTAGCTGGTCGAAGCCGACCCCGAACTGTCGATGCCCGATTCCCTTTGCCAGGGCGGGCGTAATCTCAACAGATTGCGCGCGCGCATCCACAATGACAAAGTCATTGCCCAGCCCGTGCATCTTCATGAAGGGCAAACCGGTGTTCTGTAATCCTTGCATGGCGGGCATATAACCCTGCGCCGGAAAGGAATCCAGCCTGCGGTGAAGATTCCTGAAAAAAGGGGTTGACCCCCCCGCGCCACCTGCCTAATTAGGCCGCCTATCGGGTCGCCTGAAACAAGTTAAGTGACGGTGAAACGAGGTGCAAATAAGGTCTTGAACCTGGTTGGGAAAATGCCTTAAAGAGCGCCACGGATCGACAAGATCCAACAAAAGAGTGGGCCGTTAGCTCAGTTGGTAGAGCAACTGACTTTTAATCAGTGGGTCGCAGGTTCGAATCCTGCACGGCTCACCACTTTTTTAGCTAAAACAATACGTTACACAGACCTCTGAGGTGGGCTTAGATGACGACAGATCCGTGTCCGTCTTGTGTCCGCAGATTCAACGTCGTTGAACATAGTCTCGCGCGGTGGCCGATTTCCCATAATTGGCACTGTTTCATATGCCGGGTATCGAAGTGACACTCTAAGTGTTGCCAATCATGTGAAGCACAAGACCAACTTTTGGACGACCCCAAAACTAAACAGTGATCTCACGTTTTCGATCAGGCATTTGTCAACGCTTGCTAAGAGCGAAGCTGTCGGTCAACCAATAAAGGTCGCTCATGTTACCGCTCCTTTTTACGAGCCGTGAAAATCAATGCATCCTGACCCTAGCACTTCGGCTGTGAAACCTACCTGTGGTTCGGTTTCCCGCTGGCGGTAGTATCGTCCGGCTCGCCCTTCTTTGCGATGTCGACACAGCCCCACTTGCCCTTTTGGACGGAATGAATTTCACCGGGTATTTTGCTGCCGCCCAGTCGCTGGCGACCCGGACACTTAGGCTGCCGATGTCGACCTTGTCGCGCGTTGTAGAACCGTCCGTGTTCCAGGCACAGGAAGTAGAGGGCACAAAGTCTCCGAATGCCGTTTTGCACTGCTATTTTTCGTTTGTGATGCTGATCTCGTTGCTTATTGTCGCCGCGCTGATTTGCGCTGCAGATGTGTTTTCCAGACCGTTGTTTGACCGCGACTTCGCCGGTCAAACGGCAGGGTATCTGCGGGTCATGGCGCTCGCATCCTTCCTTCCGGGGCTGCAGGGCGCGTATTTCAGCTATTCGTTTTCGCGGTCAAGGAAGACCGCATTACAGTTGGGCATCCCACTCTACTCACTGGTCGTGCACATCATATTGTCCTTCGGAATTATCTACCTTTTTGGCGCGCAAGGAGCCTCAATCGCGTTTTTGATCGACGCGGTGCTCAGCTTCATGGCCTATTATCTTATCGGCAGAAAGATCGCCCGATCAGCATTCCGGAAAGGGAAATTCCCAAGGCAGTTGCAGGCGTTATCGCTTCTCGACTGAACTGCCGGTGCAGTTTTCTCTACTTCTCCTGAGGGCGACAGCAATGTTTCTTACTCTTGTCGGAGTTCGCCAAACCGCTGCTGTCGCGGTGTGGCAAAAAACCAAACGAATACTGGTCTAGCGTGAATTAGAAGGTGCGGTTTTACTGCGCGGTAACAGTCAGGTAACAACATTATTGCACCGTTTTTCCCAAAGCGCAGCGATATCTTGCCAAGCGGTATTGTGTTTTCCGACTTGGTACCACAGATATGTCAGTGTCTGGCAGATGTGGCGTTATGGTGAAACTGCGTTCAAATCGATGCGCTGGCAAAAGGCGGATGGAACCAAGCCAACAGGGTTCTGGGATGGCCGCCTAAAAAAGCGCACAATTTGAAAGCAGAGTAGACAAACGCAAGAACGTTGCGAGAAACCGAGAGCAAGAGCTAAGTACGAAATGGTCGTAGTCTATTTACTGTCGGGTCCATTGGTCGCTGCGATTTGTTTTGTGGCACTTTTATATTCCGGAGCAAGCATTGGTACGGCTGTGGTCGGCGCAATGCTTATTAGCAGCTGTGCGTCGGTTTTGATCGCCGGGCTTTACATTGTTTGCGACAGCAAGCTCCGGCCGAAGATCATTAGTAAGTTGCCACTGAAGACTGACGGAACCAGCTGAAAAGCCCGTTTCGGATGGCCTTCAGCGAAGCCCTGCATTTCTGTCAGGCGGGCTACCCGCTGACAGACCCTAAGAAGGCGTGTGTCGGCGGTTGGTGGGGCCAAACCGTGAATGGGCAGGTGGGTGGCACGGATGGCCTATTGTCCGAAGCCACGGGCTGGCGTTTGATTGCAGTTCAGGACGATGCCGAGGTGCTCTCGGGCTCACTGACCTTGGCCAAACCCGCATCGCAAAGACCTGAACTTCAACGGGTGCGATATCTACGAAGCCGATTTCACGGGGCTTGATCTGGAAGGTGAGTTTCGCCTGCAAGCCGACGGTCTTGGCGTATCCTTTCCCTTTGCCGTGTCACCGGCACCCTATGTCGAGCCGCTGAGACTGGCCGCGCGGTGGTACTACCACCAAAGGTCGGGTTGCGCGATTTCCGAACCGTATGGAGAGGGTCGAACGCGACCCCGCAACGGCCATCCCAAAGATGGGCTGACCGTTTGGCAAACAGATGTGCAATTGGGCGAGACCGGTAAGGGTTATGGCAAAAACAATGCCGGGAAACTGTTGACCGAACGTGCCGATGGAACGGCGGAGAACCCTGACGCATGGGGCGGCTGGCATGACGCGGGGGATTGGGACCGGCGCATTCAGCACATGGATGTCGTCTATCACATGGCGGATCTGGTCGAGACCTTCGAACATGTCCGCTTATTGCACCTGAACATTCCCGAAAGTGGAAAACCGTTTTCGCACCCCGACATTGAAGCCCGAAAAAACGATCTGGATCAGGGCGACGGAGAAACGATTCTGCCGGACCTTATTCACGAAGCCCTATGGGGCATTTCCCTGTGGCGCAGAACCCAGGGCGCAGACGGCGCGATCATCGGTGGTGTCGCGTATTCGGTCAGCGGGAATCTGGGGTCTGTTTCCTGGAATCCGGTTCAGACAACCTATGCCTATGGCCCCGAAGCCTGGGCGGCTTACCAGTTTGCCTATGCGGCGGCAAAGCTGGGCTATGTGATCGGGACCGTTTGCGGCGATGTTGCGCTGGGCATTACGCTGACCGCCGAAGCATTGCAGGCATGGCAATGGGCCGAAGGCCAGACGTGGGCGCAGACCGACCCGAACGAGGTGGTCTCGCGAGCCCGAGTTGCGGCGGCGGCCATGGTGTATCGGGCCAGTGGCGACATCAGCGCCGGCGCCGTGTTCGAGGATCACAACCCATTTGCGCCGCAGTCTGAAAACCCGTTGCCGGGGATCAAAAAAGAGGTGCTGTCCAACGCATATCTGGAATATGTCCAGGCAGGCCGCGAGGGGCGCGCGACGATGCCGGTGATCGCCGAGTCGATAAATACATGGATCAAGAACCGCGCTTTGAACAGGAAACGGATGGGGCGCGATTTCGGATTACATAACACCACCGCCTACCCTTGGGGTCGGGGTTGGCTGCGGTTCGGCCCGGGCTCAAACTGGCGCGCAAATCACTTTGCGCTGTATTACGCCGCAAACCGCATGTTGCCGCCTGAGATGCGTGACGCAGCAATTGAAGGCATGTGGTTCGGTCTAGGTTGCAATCCTGCCAATGTCAGCTTTGTGCAGGGGCTTGGTCACGGCAGGTTCGCCGACCCTCTGCTGACGGATGCCCACGGCAATGCGCCTATCCCGGGGCAGATCAGCTTTGGCGTGACCGGGGAGAAGATGCATGGCTGGGAGAAACGAAAGACTTCAGGAGCCTTCTACCCGTTCAAACAGGATGATTGGCCGATTTACACGCAGGTATTTGAAAGCCGCAGCATCGCGATCTCTGCCGAGCACGGCATAAAGTCAAATGCGATGTAATGGCTGATTGCCCGGCCGTGGCCACATCGCGCTGAACCTGTATTGATCGGCGCGTTTCAGGCTTGGCTATGTACGCTGCTGGCCTATTTTCACAAAGGTGTCGGTCCCCCTTTCGCCTGTTTCCTGCATTTACTATGTGTAGCTGAACGCCAGCGGAGCTTCGCCGGCCCTTGATGTCCGTGTTGAACAATCGGGAGCGCGTCAATGTTCTTTCTCCGTCCGGCCCTTGCCGCATTATGTGTTTGCTTATTGCCATTTTCCGCGCTTGCGCAGTCTGAAGAGGCTGCCCCGTCTGGTCTTCTTGTTGAACTGAATACGGTACAGGATGTCGAACAGGCCTGTCGGCTGACCTTTGTCGTCGAAAACGGGACCGGCTCGGCCATCGACGTTGCCAGCTATGAGGCGGTTATTTTTGATACGTCAGGCGGTGTTGTCCGACTTACGCTATTTAATTTTCGCGACCTGCCAGAAGGCCGCCTGCGTGTGCGCCAGTTCGATCTGCCAGGCATCGCCTGTAACACGGTCGGGAAGGTTCTTTTCAACGGTGCAAATGCCTGTACCGTAGCCGAAGCGGACAGTCTGGTCTGTCACAAAGCCCTGAAGCTAAAAAGCCGGACAGAAGTGGAGTTGATCGGATGAGCCCCTTGGAAGCGCTGCGAGAAATTCTTGATCTTGGTGGGCCTGTCGTTGCGATCCTGATCGCGATGTCGGTCGTGACCGTCGCGGTCACGCTTTACAAACTCTGGCAGTTCGCGGCCTCGGGCGTTGGGCGTCACCGGGTGCTGTCGCAGGCGCTTGCGGCCTGGGACGCAGGTGATCCGCAAACCGCTCGTGCGCGGCTGGCCAAAAGCCACAGCTACCTTGCCCCCCTTGTTCAAGTCGCGATGGAGGCACCGGATACGCCCGGTCTGGACCAGAGGCTGGACGCCGAGGCCGGTCTTGCGCTCGCGGGGCTTGAACGCGGTTTCCGGTTGCTGGACACGGTGGCACAGCTTGCACCCTTGCTGGGATTGTTTGGCACGGTTCTCGGCATGATCGAAGCATTCCGAAGCCTGCAGGCGGCGGGATCCTCGGTTGATCCCTCGCTGCTTGCGGGGGGGATCTGGGTGGCGCTGATGACAACGGCCGTGGGCTTGGCGGTGGCAATGCCGACCTCGATGGTTCTGTCCTGGTTCGAAAGCCGCACGGCGCGCGAGCGGGTGTTTGCGGACAAGGCGCTACGGACGATTCTGGTGCCGGGTCAGGCGGTTCCGCAGGCCGAAGACGCCTCAACAATGGTGACCGCGCAAGGACATGCGTAACCCAGCCCCCTTTGTCCGGCGTCCTATGTCGATGACTCCGCTCATCGACGTGATATTCTTGCTGTTGCTGTTCTTCATGCTGTCCTCGACTTTTTCGAAATACGGCGAGATCGAATTGAGCAACGCAGTGGGCGGTGGCGCTGCTTCAGGGGCACGTTCCGAGCGGCTGTTCGTTCAGTTGGGACCGGAACGGCTGGTTCTGAATGGACAGGCCGTTACTCTGAATGATCTGGAAGCCCAATTGGAGACCGGGCAGGTTCTGGTCAGTCTGGACCCCGACACAACGGCCCAACGTGTAATCGACCTGCTTGTGCGGCTGCGCGGGCGGGACGGGCTCAGCGTTCTGGTGCTGGAATGATCAAGTATCGTCGCCCCAAACGCAAACGTGACTCGACGATTGCTCTGATCAATGTCGTGTTTCTGATGCTGATCTTTTTTCTGATCACCGGCACGCTGGCCCCGCCGCTGGACCCTGATCTTGAACTGGTGAACACGTCGGAACTTGAAGGGCGCGAACCGCCGAATGCGCTGGTTCTGCACAAGGACGGAACGCTGACGTTTCAAGGTATTCCGACCGACCCCGAGACCCACATGCTGGGGCGCAGATCGGAAGCCGTGCGCATTGTTCCCGACCGGCAGGTCCCCGGTCTCCGGTTGATCGAAGTGACCGGCGCCTTGCGGCGTCTTGGCGCCACGTCGGTCCTGGTAGTGACTGAGAAAGCTCTGGAATGATCCGGACGTCGGCCATCATCGCAGCAGCGGCCATTCTGGTGTCGCTGATCCTGCACCTCATGGGTCTGAGCTACACTGGCCCGCGGCTGTCCGAAGACTTGCCGGGCAGCAGCGCGCCTGACGCGATTGAGCTGAGCACAACGTTCGAGGATATTGCTGATGTCGTCGCGGATCCTGTTGAGCCCGAACCGGCTGAAGCACCGGAACCGCCATCGGAAACGCCGCCCGAAACGCCCGAAATCCCGGTCAGCGAAGCCCTCGTGGCATCTGATAACCCGCAACAGGTATCTGCACCGGATATCGGTGAGGCCGAAATTGTCGAGCCGGTCGCAACTGAGCCAGTCGAGCCGGATGCGGTGGACACCGACAACACTTCGGAGGGGGATGCTTCGGCCAGCGAAACCGTGGACGAAACGCCTCCGCCGGAAACGGAGACCGCGACTGAAATTCCAGAGGGAAATCCGGACGCTGACACCCCCCTGCCCGAGGTCGCAACCGAGGTTCAGCCAGTGCCCCTCGAGCCGCAAGAGCTTGCGGCGCTGCCGGTCACGCCCTCGCCCGAAGCCGCTGTTCCTGTCGTTCCGCTGGAAACCGAGGCCATCGATCCCGACGCCTCCGTCGCACCGGCCGAACCTGCGCCTGATTCCGACACTGCCGACGAGGGATCAGAGCTGGCTGTAACGTCGTCGATCCGTCCTCGGGTTCCGGACAGGCGACCAACGCCAGAGCGGCAAGGGGTGCTGAGCGGTTCGCGTGATTTCAGCGAATTGGCGTTCCCGGAGGAAATTGAATCGCCGCTTTACGCCTACAGGCGCGAAGGATTGGATGCCTTTACATCGGGCAACAGCGGCAGCCGTTCCGGCGGGCGCGGCCCCGGAAATTCGGACACCACCAATTACGCCGGCAGGGTCTTGGTCCACCTGAACAGAGCGCCTGTGGTTTTTGTGTCCGCCCGGGGATTTGCCAAGGTCTTTTTCGAGATCAACCCTGACGGAACACTGGCCTGGGTGGACATCGTGGACAGTTCCGGATCATCCGAAGTCGATCGTGCCGCCCGTGCACAGGTGCAGGCGGCATCGCCGTTTCCGCTGCCGCCCGGAGGCGTCAGCCGCAAGCTGTCTTTCTTCTACACAAGTAATTGATTGGCGCGCGCTGGTGCTCCATTTGCACTTAAAAAGAGCAGTTTTGAGCGGAAATCCGCCCGAATCCGCGCTTTGGCAATGTCCGGTCATACTCCTTGGGAAGTCTCAATTGTGGACATGTAAGATTTTTGGCATTTAAAGGGGCATCGTTGCATTTCTGTGATCAAATCTTTGTAACGAAACCCGGCTGACTGCGAAAACACACGTAAATACTCGGGAAATTGGGCCACCGGTCGAGTCCTGCATTTGCAAAGATGCAACAAGAAACTGACCCGGCCCCAGAGAAATGCTGCGAAACCATTGCGTGCGCTCGGAAATTGTCCGAGTAGGCCAGCAGTCGCTTTGGCGGCTGCACTCCTCTCAAAGCTTATGGGTTTACCATGAAAAAACTTCTCATTGCATCGACGGCACTGGTCGCAACCGCAAGCGTTGCAGCAGCTGACGTCCGTTTCAGCGGTTACGGCCGTTTTGGTATTGGTTACCAAGAAGACCGTACCGGCACCGTAACAAACATCGACACCGCTACTGGTACAACTGGTACCGCGACCGTTGATACCGACAACACCATTCTGGTTTCGCGTTTCCGCCTGAACATCGACGGCACCGCCGAAACCGATGGCGGCGTTGAGTTCCAGGCACGTGTCCGCCTGCAGGCTGACGACAATTCCGGCAACGGCGAGCAGGAGCGCGCTGGTCTGAACGGTGCACGTTTCTCGGTCATCTACGGTGGTCTGCGTGTTGACGCCGGTAACGTTGCTGGTTCCTTTGACAACCTGGCAAACTACTTCGGTAATGAGCCCGGTCTGGAAGAGTTCCTGGGTCAGTATTCGGGCGTGAACTACGAGTTCCTCGAGTACACCTCGACCGGTTCGGGTGCCAACGCTGTGTTCTTCCAGTACGCAGTCGGCGACTTCGCCTTCGGTGCGTCGTATGACCAAGCGACTTTCGCAGTCGATGGTGTTCCGCAGGATGGCGACCGTTGGGACGTCAGCGCAACCTACACCTTCAACAACATCACCGCTGCTCTGGCCTATGGTGAAACCAAAGCGTCTGTGAATAGCAATAGCGAAAAGCAGTCGCTGACCGTTCTGACCCTGGGTGCCGAGTTCGGCGACTTCTCGGGTACTCTGTTCGTCGCAGACGATGACGTTGTGAACGACGCCGAGAACGGCACTGCATACGGTCTGTCGCTTGCCTACAATCTTGGCGCTGCTACCACCCTGCAGTTTGCTTACGGTGACGGTTCGGCGGATAACGACGAGCGCAACATCGGTATCGGCGCGATCTACGACCTGGGCGGCGGTGCATCACTGCGCGGCGGTGTCGGTGAGATCAAAGAAGGCGACGCGGACGGCAAAATCCGTGCTGACTTCGGTGCTCAGTTCAACTTCTAAGTTGATTTGAACCGCAAGGTACAAGGGCAGGTCTTCGGACCTGCCCTTTTTTGTTGGATGCTCACTTCTTTTCGAAGAACAGAATGACTTCGCCCAGCCGTACGCCATAGCGCGAGACATAGGCCCGGTTCAGCAGGCGGTCATCCTCGAGCAGCCACATCCAGTCATCGAAATTGACCCGCATGGTGCCCTCCTTGACTGGCAAGTCGATCTTGTATTTCCAGTTGAACGTATCGCCCCGTTCGATCCCGGTTGCGGTGCCCAGAACGCCCGGGGCGGAGCCGGTCCACGTATCCTCGCCCGTTTTGGTCAGGGTCCAGACGCGTTGCTCGGTCGCTCCGTCATCGTAAATGAAGTCTTCGACAAGGGTCAGGGTTTCGCCATTCCAGGTGCCGTCGATGTCGACCGTAAAGCGGCGCGGTACATTACCCAATACGTCCTGAAACTGACCGTATGCCACGGTTTTGCCTTCAAAGAACTCTTCGAGGTTCAGTTGCCTGTCAGACAGGAAGGTTTTGGGAACCCGCGGCTTGGCCGAACAGGCGGCCAGAGCGGCAAGCCCGGCGATAGCAATCGCAGAAATCAGAACCCGGCGCGAGATCATTGCAACGGCCTCTGTTCAGCATCCGCGTCATATCCGTTTGCGCCATTCAGATGTGCAGATTTGACCTCGGGAGCAGGGCGCATGCTCGCGACAAGCTCGGCGACCTTGATGCCCCATTTGCGCATCTCGGACCGGTTCATGATCACACCGTTTTCGGTGAGGTACATCCAATCGGTGACGTCCAGCGTGTGGCGACCGGCGTCTTCGGGCAGAATGATCCGGTAGGACAGTTTGACGGTCGAGCCTGATATCGTCCCCTGACCTTCGCCCACAATGTCGTCGGCCATGGCAGTGAACGTGTTGCCGGTGCCCAGCGTCAGGTACCATTTGCGCGTCATCTGTTTGCCGTTGGAATAGGTGAAATACTCGGCCAACGTGCCGGAGTTACCGTCCCATTCCCCGACCATTCGGGCGACAAAGCTGTTCGTCACCTTGCCGTTTGGGCCATAGATCAGACCCTCGGACAGGATCTCTCCGTTCAGGGTTTCTTTCATACGAAACGCGGGACCCGTCCCGGCGTAATCCTTGGGGGACTGGGACCGGAAGCTTAAGAACCGGCCTTTGGCCGCAAGCAGGGCGAGGATGGCGAGCAGTATGATCAATGTGATCGTCATTTGGCTGTGACCTCACTGGGCAGCGTCAGAACCATTCCGAACGCGCCGAGTTTCAGGATGCAGGGCAGTACCGCATAAGCCAGGTTGAGTGTTTCCAGCGCCTGTGCGGAATTTGACTGTCCGGGGTTGAAGCCGCTGCGTTCAAGCAGGGGCAGAGTGAAAAAGGCGGCGAGCGCAAGGCCCAGCTTGCCGGCAAAAGACCAGATGCCGAATGCGGCCGAAGCATTCAGGCCCGCGCGCGTCAGAACGACCGAAAACATGGCCGGCAGGACGACCATGTCGGCCCCAAGTGCGGCACCTGAAGCGAGGCAGATTACAGCAAAGCCCAGCAGTTCACCGGCAGGCAACATTGCTGCCCCGATGAAGCTGGCAATCGACAGCGGCATGGCGATTATCAGAGTCTGTTTCGGGCCAATTCGATTACTGAGCTTGGCCCAAAGCGGCACGCTGGCCCCGGCGCTGAGGAAGAACAGGATCAGCAGAGGACCGGCTTTGCCCGGCAATTGCAGCCTGTCCTCGACAAAGAACAGGAACAGGGTTGAAGTGATGGCGACCGGCAGGCTGTTCACCAAAGCCAGCACCAGCAGGCGTAGCGCTCCGGCCTGACCGAGGCCCGAAAAGGACAGGCCCTCACCCGTGATCGGCGTACGCCGCCACATCGGGTATGTCAGAACGATGGTCACGATGGCAAGCACGCCAAGGAACAGCCCGAAGGCGGGATAACCCTGCGCTCCGGCTCCCAAAGCGACGAGCAAGGCAGGCGCGCTGGCGGCGATGACAACACCTGTCAATTGTCCGCCCTCGCGGAAGGCGGCCAGCGTCATCAGTTCCTTTGCATCAGGTGTCTTGGCCAGAGTCGCACTGCGCCCATACAGCAAGATGGTCCCCAGACTGTAGGCGGAGAACAGCAGGATCAGGATGAGGATCAGCGACGTCACGCTTGCACCCTCTGACAGAGAGAAGAGCAGGGGAAAGCCGACTGCCAGCCCAAGCGACGCCGCAAAAGCAAACAATAACTGGCCACCCGGCCAGCGATCGATTGCCCAGCCAATCAGCGGGTCCTGCACCAGATCGACCAACCGTATCACCAGCAAAACCGTCCCCAGCACCCCGAGGCTGATGCCAAGGTTGACCGAAGCAAAGCGCGGCAAATGAATATAAAGCGGTATACCCGCCGCTGCGAGCATCAGCGCATAGAGGCTGACCCGGGGATACAGCATCACCGACCCTTCAGTTGCCGCGTAAAGCTTGCGGATCTGGTGTTGTTACCGAGGAAGATCGACATGAACGACTTTTTCACGCCCGGGTGGGTCAGAGTGCAGGCCTTGCGCCCGTTGCGCCAGAACCCGACCTTGTTTGGCCCTTCCGAGATGGCGAGATAGCTGTCGCCTTTGCCGACGGCCTGAAAGCATTGCTCCAGCTGTGCCTGTGTTGGTCCACTATTGCCCTGCCGCGCCATCTCATCGAGCGTCGATTCAACCAGCGCCTTCTGTTTCAGGTTTTTTCGGTAGGTCAGTTGCAGCCCGAAATCCTCATTCCAGCTGAACGGCGCACCTGCTGGCGTGTAGAGCTTTGCGTCATAGATCGGCAGGCCCAAGTAGCGAAAGGTCGCTGTTCCCCGAAGCTCAGCGTTGGGCAGCTGGTTCGTCACCGTTGATGCCGCCAGCCCGCCAGGGGCCAGCAAGGTCAGTGACACAAGCGCCGCGCGCCATGTTCCTTTATTCGGCCGGGACAGGGATGGCCGGGTCTTTTTCAAGATTGCCATTGTCAGCTCCGATGGTTTGCGGGGTGCCTTTCAACCGCTCGACAATGTTCATCGCGCTGGCAATCCCGTCTTCGTGAAAACCGTGCCGGTTATATGCGCCGGCAAACCACGTTCTGTTTTGTCCCTGCATTCCGCGAATTTGCCCTTGTGCCTTCAGGGCTGCCTGATCGAATACCGGATGCGCAAACTCGACCTCGTCGTAGATCTTATCCTTGGGGATGTCTGCCGAGACATTCAGCGTCACAAACATCGGGTCCGAGTCCGGAATGTTCTGCAACCGGTTCATCCAATAGGTGACCCCGACATTCCCGGCCTGCGAGCGATAGGTCCAGCTGGACCAGCAGGCGCGTCGTTTGGGCATCTGGCCCGGATCGCAATGCAAAACGGCCTTGTTAGGCTGATATTTGATTGCGCCAAGCGCTGATCTCTCCTCGGCCGTTGCGCTATCACCTAAAATGGCCAGCGACTGATCTGAGTGGGTGGCGAGGATAATGTCGTCATACAGGTCGACCTGTCCATCGCTGTGCACGGTGACCCCAAGCTCGTCTCTCTGAATGTGCTGTACTGGCGAGGCAACGCGGATTTCGCTGCCGCGTGCGCGCAAGGCGGACTCAATCCGGCGAACATATTCGATACTGCCGCCTTTGACCGTCCACCACTGATGCTGTTTCGAGCGGTCTCCGGCCAGCAAGGCGTGATTTCGGAAGAACTGCACCAGAGAACGCGCCGGAAAGCGATCGATGAACTCGACCGGTGTCGACCAGATGGCCCCGCACATGGGCATCAGGTAGTTGTGACGGAACCAGTGACCCAATCGCAATTCGTCGATCAACTCACCAATGGTGGTATCGTCATCCTTGGCCGCTTCGGGGGCTTCTTTCCCGAACCGCAGAATATCTGCGATCATTTTATAGTACGCCGGGCGCGCCAGATTGCGCTTTTGCGCTGTCAGGGTGCGCAGGTTGTTTAACCCGTACTCGATGCGGCCATTGTCGATCGTGGCCCCAAAACTCATTTCGCTTTTGATAACGGGTACGTTCAGTTCGTCGAACAATCTGGTGAGGTTCGGGTAGGTGGCATAGTTGAACACGATGAAACCGGTATCGACTGGTTGATCCCCGTTCTTGCCAGCCATCACTGTTCGGGCGTGACCACCAAGCCTCGGTTCGGCCTCATACACCGTTACGTCGTGGTCTTCTGAAAGGTAGTATGCTGCGGATAGACCGGAAATGCCTGCACCTACTATTGCGATTTTCTTACGTACGCCCCGTGATTCGTCGAACATGTGATCCTCTTAGTGCGACATTTTACAGAGGATTACGCAGCAGGTTCGAATGCGGATCAATCACGTTGGATTATTTTTGCAACTGCCCTAGATTGTGCGGTCTGGCCTGATTTTCTTGTGCGTTGACGTGATCCGTCTTTGTCGCCGCTCCGTAAACTCCTTAGCATGACGAAATCGACGCAACCCATGTCCCGGGCCGGTGGTCCCCGACATTCCGGATGACCAGAGCATGAGCAGTTTTGAGGGAAAAACCTATTGGATTATCGGTGCCAGCGAAGGGCTGGGCCGGGCTTTGGCCGAGGCATTGAGCCGTCAGGGTGCCACCCTGATCCTGTCGGCCCGCAATACCGACCGTCTGGCCGAGATCTGTGCGGCCCTGCCCAATGCAGAGGCCGTTCCCTGCGATGTGACCGATCTGGATTCGGTGCGTCGTGCCGCGGTTGAGGCCGGAGAGGTCGACGGGCTGGTCTACAACGCCGGCGCTTATGAGCCGATGCGCACGGGCGATTGGGATACCGAGGCAGTTTTGGCGATGACGGATGTGAATTATGTCGGCGCGCTGCGGGTTCTCGGCGAGACGGTGCGCAGGTTCGTGCGTGCAGGCCAAGGGGATATCACTCTGATCGGGTCTCTGTCCGGCTATCGCGGTCTTCCTGCGGCGGTGGGCTACGCGGCCAGCAAGGCGGCGCTGGTTTCTCTGGCCGAGACGATGCGGTTCGATCTGGCGGGCACCGGGGTGACGGTGCGCATCGTCAATCCGGGGTTCATCAAGACGCGCCTGACCGAAAAGAACAATTTCAAGATGCCGATGCTGATGACGCCTGAGGTTGCAGCGGATCGGGTGGTCAAGGCAATGTCGCGCCGCCGCTTCCGCACCGATTTTCCGGCACCTTTTTCCTGGGTGATCCGGTTGCTGGACTACCTGCCGGATTTTCTGGTTTATCGCGGAAAATAGACTCTAATTTGGTGATCTAGCCAAACTGCCCCTGACAAAACCAGCCAGCCGACATGGTGCCGCCATGGCCGTAGAACAGCCAGAGACGCTCACCCTGTTCGGTCACCACCACCCAGTAATCGCGCACACCGCTGCGCCAGTTGGGGTCGTCCAGCCACCATTCCGGTGCGATGCGTTCCGGGCCGGTGGCCTGCGCCAGTTGCCAGTCGCGCCCGCGCCAGCGAAAGGCGGTTGGAACATCCGGAGTTTCCGGTGCCATCACCGGCTCGGGTTGCCACATTTGCAAGGGGCGTGGACGCGGCGGGGCAGGCCAGTCGCGCGCGGGTTCCGACCACGCAGCGGCCAGTGTCTGCGCCGTTTTCTCGGGGATATGAGAGGCCGCCGGGTGACGCCTTGTGATTGCTTCCAACCCCACCCGCGCACCCAGTTTGCCGATCAGGTCATCCACGGCCGTATTACCCGCCAACCGGTCACGTACGGCGCGGCCAGCCTCGGCATGGCCGGCCATGGTGCGGGCATGGATGGGTTCGGTCTGTACCGCCTCGAGCCGCAGCATGTCGATGCCATAGCCCGCATCAATCTTGTCGATTTTCATCTCTAACAAAGGACGAATACGGTGTTTGTCATGGGTTGGACGTGCCAGACCAACCTCGACAATCTCAGCCGCCTGATCGGCGCGATGCGCCTCAAGCCGCAGGGTGCGGACGCCGCGGCCTTTCTCCTCAAGCTTCGTGCAAAGCGTGGGCAGAACCCGGTCGATGGCGGCCATCACATCCTCGATCAGGCCAATCGGGTTGGGCAGGGTCATCCGTACCGCAAAGTGATGCGGCGGACGGGCGGGTGAAACCGGCTCGGGGGCGCTGCCCATCGCCTGATCCAGCCGCAGCACCAGCCCCCGCCCGAACCGCCGCGCCAAACTGGCGCGCGGCTGGCCCAGCAGATCGCCGATCCGGCGCAGACCCAGGCGGTTCAGCTGCGCCACGATCTGATCCTCAAGCCGCAGCGCTGCGATGGGCAGGGGGCTGAGGGCGCCATAGGATTGCCCTGGTGCTGCGATCCGCGCGCCACCACCCAGGGCCATCACCTGCGGCGCAGCCCCGCCTTTGGTCCAGTGCCGTCGCTTTCCCGCCCGGGCGCGGGTGGCGCGGGCCTCCTGGCTGATGGCGTCGCCGTTGCGGTCGGATGTGGCCTCTTGTCCCGCATAGCGCGCCAGTGCCCATGCGGCCCCCAGCGTGTCCGCGATGCCCATCTGCACGCTAAGCCCCATATCGGCGCAGTCGGTTTCAAGGACGCTCAGCAAGGCCTCTTCGCCACCGAACAGATGGGCACAGCCCGACAGGTCAACGATCAGGCCATCCGGCGATTCCTCGGCCACCCAGGGGCTGAACTTGCCCGCCCAACGGCGCAAAGCGGTCAGGAACGCGGCCTCAGCCGGGGCGTTACGCGGGCGTGTCACCAAGGTGGCGCACATCGCATGAGCGTCCCGCACCGGCTGACCCACGCGCAGACCGGCGGCCTGCGCTTCGGCGTTCAGAGAGGTGACGACCTGCATGTTCGACTGCTCGGCCACCACGGCCAAAGGCCCATCCTGCAGGCCCCGCGCAGCGCGGACCAGCCGTTCAGCCCCCAGACGGGGAAACCAGAGCGAGAGTATTCGGCGTTTGGGCATCGGCAGACATCAAAGTGTTCCCATTTTGTTCTTATCGCAGAATCAGCGCCCGAGTCCACGCTTACCCGCAGGTCAGGCGCTGAATGATCCCAGACCCGGTCACATAAACGTTCAGACGGTCAATGCGGTAATCCTGTGTGGCAATGTCATCCGGGCCCAGAACGCGCGACCGTTCGGGCAGCTGGGCCTGAATGGTCGAAACCGGCTGGCCAATGGAATCCGCAAAAGCCTCGCCCTGACAAAAGGCCAGATCAACAGGGGCGGCGTCCGTCGAAGTCGGCGTTTCCACAGGCGCGGTTGTCTCGGCGCAGGCTGCCAGCAGGACTAGCGCTGGAATAAAACGATACATTGGCGTTTCTCCTTCTGACAATGTCGTTACTGCAATATCAAACAATTAGCCAACCTGTCACCAAAGCGCAGTTGAAAACGCCCTGCAATTGACGCAGGGTCGGGGCAAATAAGACAGGGAGACAACGACCATGCGTACCCGTGCCGCCGTCGCCGTTCAGGCGGGCAAACCTTTGGAAGTGATGGATGTGAACCTCGAAGGCCCCAAGGCGGGCGAGGTTCTGGTCGAGATCAAAGCCACCGGCATTTGCCACACCGATGAGTTCACCCTGTCGGGTGCCGACCCCGAAGGCCTGTTCCCGGCCATTCTGGGCCATGAAGGCGCAGGCGTCGTGGTCGAGGTCGGTCCGGGCGTAACAAGCCTGAAGCCCGGCGATCACGTGATCCCGCTCTACACCCCGGAATGCCGCGAGTGTGAATACTGTCTGCACCCCAAGACCAACCTGTGTCAGGCGATCCGCGAAACGCAGGGCAAGGGCCTGATGCCCGACGGCACTTCACGTTTCTCGACACTGGATGGCGATCCGATCCTGCACTACATGGGCTGCTCGACCTTCTCTAACCATACGGTTCTGCCTGAAATCGCGTTGGCAAAGGTGCGTGAGGACGCGCCGTTCGACAAGATCTGCTATATCGGTTGCGGCGTGACCACCGGTATCGGTGCGGTGATCAACACCGCCAAGGTCGAGATCGGTAGCCGCGCTATCGTGTTCGGTCTGGGCGGCATCGGCCTGAACGTGATCCAGGGCCTGCGTCTGGCCGGAGCAGATCAGATCGTTGGTGTCGACCTGAACCCATCGAAGGTCGAAATGGCCACCAAGTTCGGGATGACCGATTTCGTGAACCCGAAAGAGGTCGAAGGCGATTTGGTTCCCTATCTGGTCAACCTAACCAAAGGCGGAGCAGACTATACGTTCGACGCCACCGGCAATGTCGGCGTGATGCGCGACGCACTGGAATCGGCGCATAAGGGTTGGGGTGAGTCGATCATCATCGGCGTGGCACCTGCCGGCGCTGAAATCTCGACCCGTCCGTTCCAGCTGGTTACCGGCCGGTCATGGCGCGGCACCGCGTTCGGCGGCGCGCGTGGCCGGACCGACGTGCCCAAGATCGTTGACTGGTACATGGAAGGTAAGATCGAGATCGATCCGATGATTACTCACACCATGGGTCTGGATGACATCAACCACGGCTTTGACCTGATGCATCGGGGCGAAAGCATCCGGTCTGTGGTCGTTTACTGACCGGAAACAGGCTCTAAAAAACTGAAAACGAATTGATCGGCGCGCTTTCTTGAGCGCGCCGTTTTAGTTTTCGGCGTCCGTATTTCGGTTGGGTCTTGCCGATGCACCAGTATCGACCCGGGGCGAGCGCACGCGCAGAACCGGTTTGTTGGGGGATACGTTCGTCCGGCTTTCGCGCCAAACGACAAAAACGCCCGACGCGATAATGATACTTGCACCCACCGCGACCCAGACATCCGGGCGTTCGCCAAAGAAAACCATACCAAAGATCGTGGCCCAGATGATCTGGCTGTACTGGCTGGGGGCGACAACACCGGCAGGTGCCGCGCGATAGGCCAGGATGATCAGATGTTGGGCGATGACGGAGAACAGGCCGACCAGGGCCATCATAGCCAGATGCAGTAGGGACGGGGGTTGGTACACGGCGGGTTGCGCGGCGCTCATGACGACGATGGCCAGAAGCATCGGATAGAGGATCAGGACAGCGGATCGCTCCTCATTCCCGATCTTGCGTACCAGAACCGACCCGAACGCACTGCAGAACGCAGCCGTCAGCGCGGCCAGATGGCCCAGAGTGATCTCAGTCGTGCCGGGGCGCAGCACGATCAGGACGCCGATCAGGCCGACGCCGACAGCCGCCCATCGCTGAACTCGCACGACTTCGCCCAATATCGGTATCGACAGAACGGTGACGATCAGGGGAAATGAGAACAGCAGCGAATAGACTTCGGCCAGTGGCAGGACCGAAAAGGCATAAAACGCACAGGACATGGCAGTGACCACAAGGGCCGAGCGCAACATCACCAGCCAGGGATGGTGCGGGCGGAAGTTGCTGGGCGTCCGGTCGGCCAGCATGGAAACCGCCATCGGCACAAAGGAAAACAGCGTGGCGAAAAAGATGATTTGCATCACCGAATAGGTGGCACCCAGCGTCTTGATCAGCGCGTCATGACTGGCAAAGACCGCAAAGCCCACAAATGCATAGCCAAGTCCCCGGAGGGTGGAGTTCTGAGTGCTCATCGGTGCGGCCTCGGGTGATGTGTCGGTGTTGTGACGTGCCACCACATCGCGGGCGCTGCGGCTGGCTTGCCTTTGAGTAAACCGATTTTGGCGGGGCGCATAGCCCCTAATTTACCGCTAACATCGCATGGCCGCTATGATGCGGGTTCATCGCAGGATCGGCGGAGCATCCTTGGGTTGGCGCGCCGATTGCACACCGGCCTTCATCCCCACACCGATACGCCGGGCCAAAGCGACCCATGGCGTGGCGGTCTCGGGCGGCAGGGTCTGGGTCGCGACTTCTTCGAACAGGTCCAGCCAGTGGGCGAAGAATTCGGGCTTTACATCGGGACGTTCGATATGAACGCGTTGCGGATTGCCGTCATAGCTGCGCTCGAACAGGATCGCATTGCGCCAGAAGGCGGCGATCTTTTCCTCATGCGCGGGCCAGTCGGTGACGTGTTTGTTGAAGACAGGCCCCAGTATCGCGTCGTCTCGAACACGGGCGTAAAACGCGCGGACCTGCGCGTTGATCTGGTCTGGCGTTGCGGGAAAGCGCGGTGGTAGGGTTGGTCTGGTCATTTCGGGCCTGATTTCGACTCTGTTCTGGGCGGATACCCGGTTCAGGCGTCAGGCAACAGGCGTGGTTTTGTCGCGCTGCCCGGGCGTCAGAATATGCCGCAGCAGGGCCACCGGATGCGCCTTGAGGCTGAGGCGGGTGGCGACGTAATCCTCGACCACCTGCTCGCCCAATGTCATTTTCGGCAAATAGGCTTGGGGTTCGTCTAGCGCCTCGCCCTCCAGATCCTGCGAGAACAGCGGCAGCGGTTTGGTGGTGGCAATCGCTTTGGCCTGCCACAATGCCTCGCGCCGGGTCAGGCCGCAGGCGGCAAAGGCATCGGCCTCGGCCAGACGCTCGATCACCGAGGGGCCAAGGCCCGCGCGGCGCCAGACGTCGTCAACCTGGTGGTAGCCGTTTCCGCGCGCGGCGGTCAGCCAGCTGGCGTCCTCTTCGCTCAGCCCCTTGATCTGACGAAAGCCCAGCCGCAGGGCCAGCCCGCCCTGGCCGTCTGGCTCCATCACATTGTCCCAGAAGCTGGCATTGATGCAGACCGGACGCACCTGCACGCTGTGTTCGCGAGCATCGCGCACGATCTGGGCCGGGGCGTAGAACCCCATGGGCTGCGAGTTCAGCAGGGCGCAAGCGAAGATGCCCGGGTGGTGGCATTTGATCCAGGCCGAGGCATAGACCAGCAGCGCAAAGCTGGCTGCGTGACTTTCGGGGAAACCGTAGGAGCCGAAGCCTTCGATCTGAGAAAAACAGCGCTCGGCAAAGTCATCCTCGTATCCGTTGCGCTTCATACCGCGCAGGAACAGCGCGCGGAACTCGCTGACGGACCCATGCTTCTTGAAGGTTGCCAGCGATCGCCGCAGCCGGTCGGCCTGTTCCGGGGTGAACCCCGCGCCGACGATGGCGATCTGCATGGCCTGTTCCTGAAACAGGGGCACGCCCAGCGTCTTTCCCAATACCTCACCCAGCTCGTCCGAGGGGAAGCTGACCTCCTCCTCTCCGTTCCGGCGGCGGATATAGGGGTGGACCATGTCGCCCTGAATGGGGCCGGGGCGGATGATGGCGACCTCGATCACCAGATCATAGAAATTGCGGGGCCGCATGCGGGGCAGGAAGTTCATCTGCGCCCGTGATTCCACCTGGAATACACCGACACTGTCCGCCTTGCACAGCATGTCATAGACCACCGGGTCCTCAGGCGGCAGGGTGGCCAGCGTATAGCTGGTCTGGTGGTGCTGGCCGATCAGGTCGAACGCCTTGCGGATGCAGGTCAACATCCCAAGGCTGAGGACATCGACCTTGAGGATGCCCAGAGAGTCGATATCGTCCTTGTCCCAGCAGATGACCGTACGGTCCTCCATCGTGGCGTTTTCAATGGGGACAAGCTCGTCCAAACGCCCCTCGGTGATGATGAAGCCGCCGACATGCTGAGACAGATGCCGGGGGAAGCCGTCGATCTCATAGACCAGCATTAGAGTCTGCTTTAACCTCCGGTCCTCTGGATCAAGGCCGATTTCACGCATGCGCTGGGCTTCAAGACCAGAGGCCGAGAAGAAGCCCCAAAGTTGCGAGGAGAGGGCCGAGATTGTGTCTTCGGTTAGCCCCATAGCGCGGCCGACCTCGCGGATGGCGCGCTTGCCGCGGTAGTGCACAACTGTAGCGCAGAGACCCGCGCGTTCGCGGCCATAGCGGTCATAGATGTGCTGGATTACTTCCTCGCGGCGTTCATGTTCGAAATCTACATCGATATCGGGTGGTTCATCCCGTGCCTCGGATACAAAGCGTTCAAAGACCATCGTGCCCATCTCGGGGCTGACCTCGGTGATGCCGAGACAGAAACAGACCACCGAATTGGCTGCCGAGCCGCGCCCCTGGCAGAGGATACTGCGGGAGCGGGCGAAATGGACGATGTCGCGGACGGTCAGGAAATAGGGTTCGTATTTCAGCTTACCGATCAAGGTGAGCTCATGCGCCAGCATCTTTTTTGCTTTCTCGGACGCGCCCGCCGGATAGCGCCATTTCAACCCTTCATGCGCCAGCCGATGCAGGCGCTGGGTCGGGGTTTCCTGTTCACTGCCTTCGCTGGGATATTCATAACGCAGCTCGTCCAGCGAGAATGTGAGCTGTTCGCTGAGCTCATGCGCGCGGGCGACGGCCCCCTCATGGTTTTTGAATATCCGCAGCATCTCGATCTCGGATCGCAGGCGCTGTTCGCCATTGGCCAGTGCGTCGCGGCCCAGATCGTCGACCTTACGGCGCAGGCGGATGGCGGTCACCACATCGGCCAGTTTACGGCGGCTCCCGTGATGCATAATCGGCGTGGCGCTGGCGAGGGTGGGGATGCCGAGCTGTTTTGATTTAGTCTCTAACACGGAGAAATATGTGCTATCTGCGCCATCATACCGGGGGTGCATCAACAGATGCATCCGCCCGGAAAAGCGGCGCGTCAGCTGTTGCGCCTGTGTCCGCCACACACTCGCGCCGCCCTGGGACCGATCCGCTTGTGGCCAGAGCAGCAGGTGAAGGCCGTCGGAGAACTCCAGCAGGTCTGACAGGTGCAGGATGCAGTCGCCTTTTTCGGCGCGCAGACGGCCCGCCGACAAGATACGGCACAGATTGCCCCAGCCCTGCCGGTTTAGGGGCAGGGCAGTGACAGTGGGCGCATCGGTGAAGATCAGCCTTGCCGCCGGGATCAGGCGGGGCACCGCGTGGATCGGATAGGATGGCGGTTTGGGGATGTGATCGGGGCAGGGCGGGCCAATCGACGTGTTCTGTGCCTCCCACTCCAACCGTTCGCGCACCTTGCGGGCGATTTCGCGCCCCTGCGTATGGGCGCGGACGATGCCGGCGACCGAGTTGTCATCGGCGATGGCGATAGAGGGCAGACCGAGGGTGACAGCACGCTCCATATACTCCTCGGGGTGGGACGCCCCGGTGAGAAAGGTGAAATTCGACGTGATCGATAGCTCGGCATACATGGCGATTCCATATTATATTCACGTTTTGTTCTTTTTCGAGTCCTTTCCGCAGGAAACGGGTCGCGCGGGCCGGGACACATGGGCATGGTCACGAAAAAGGAGACCTGAGATGTTCAAGATCACTGCACTACCCACAGAAGAGGTGCGCGCACTGCAGGCGGGCGGCCCGGATGCTTATGGCGCGGCACCCGAGCGCGCCGTTTCGAAAGGTGCAGGCAATCCCTGCCGCCATTGTCTGCAGAATATCCCCGAAGGCGCTGAGATGCTGATACTGGCGCATCGGCCCTTTTTAGAGTCACATCCTTATGCCGAAACCGGCCCGATCTTTCTGTGTGCCAAGCCATGCGACCGGTATGAGGGTGGCGCGATGCCTGAGGTTCTGACCACCTCACCGGACTATCTGGTCAAGGGCTATGGCGCGGATGACCGGATCGTGTATGGCACCGGTTCAATAACGCCTAAGGATCAGATCGGCGCGGCGGTCCGGGACATATTTGCCCGCTCCGACGTCGCCTACATCCACGTTCGGTCTGCGCGGAACAACTGCTATCAGGCCCGGATTGATCGCGTCTAAAGCTTGACCCGATGCATCCCCCGGTGCGGCTGATCCTGATCACCCGCCGGGAGGTCTTCGGCACGGCTGGAGGTCAGTTCGAGGAATACATCCTCAAGATCCGCTTCTTCGGTGCGGACGTCGCGAATGCGGATGTTGGCAGCCCGCACAGCTTCCAGAACCCGCTCGGCACTGGTCAGGGTGCTGCGGTATTGCAACACAAGGTTGCCATCGTCGCGCAGGGCGGCCTCGACGCCGTCGGTGGCGGGCAGATCGGAAACGGGGCCGTCGGGAACAATGACCATCGTGCGGCTATCCATGCGGGACAGCAGGTTGCTGGTGCTGTCCTGCGTCACCTTTTCACCGTTGTTGATGATGGCGATTTCATCGCACATCTCCTGCGCTTCTTCCAGGTAGTGGGTGGTCAGGATGATGGTCATACCCTGTTCGTTCAGCTTGCGCACATTGGTCCAGAGCATCTGACGCAGCTCGATATCCACGCCCGCGGTGGGTTCATCCAGCACCAGAATTTTGGGGTGATGCACCAGCGCTTTGGCCAATAGCAAGCGCCGGCGCATGCCGCCCGACAGGGTGCGGGCATAGGCCTCGGCCTTGTCGCTGAGCCCGACCAGTTCAAGGATTTTGTCGCTGCGGCGTTGCGCTTTAGGCACGCCATAAAGTCCTGCCTGAACCTCCAGCGCGCCGCGCGGGGTAAAGAACGGGTCAAGGTTCAGTTCCTGCGGCATGACCCCAATCGAAGCGCGGGATTGGCGCGGATTTCGGTCCTGATCGAAACCCCAGATCGAAACGCTGCCCGCCGATTTCACCACCAGACCGGCCAGGATGTTGATCAGAGTCGACTTGCCAGCCCCATTCGGACCCAGCAGGCCAAAAACCGACCCGCGCGGAATGGTCAGATCGATGCCCTTCAGCGCATGCTTCTCGGGCTGACCTTTGCCACCACGATAGATCTTGCGCAGTCCTTCGATCCTGATTGCCGCATCTGCCATGTGGCTCTTGCTCCCGGTTTGCTCATCGCTCATAAACGCACCTAATGCATGCCCGCGAGGCCGACAACCAGTGAAGGATCGCCAGCCGTGACCATCGAAGCGCCGGAAATCAAGATCGTCGAAACCGCCCGTGTCGCCTGTGACGGTGGCGAGGGTTCATTGGGCCATCCGCGTGTCTGGTTGCAGATCCCCGAGGATGCCGGTTGGGTCGAGTGCCCCTATTGCGACTGCAAATATGTTCTGAAGGGTTCAGAGCAGGGTTGATCGCCCGTCAGGCACCGGGTTTGGAAAAACTCTGACAGAGCGCACCTGCATCGACGTCGCCGTACTTGTTGATCAGGAACTGATCGACATTGGCACCGGACCAAACGCGAAACGATTCACCATTGCTAAGCTTGCCTAAACCGCTGGCCGTGCCGGTTTGCGGGTGCTGGTAGGTGAAAAAGGCGCGCCCGGTCAAGCCATTGTCGCATTCGATCGTGGCTTCGCCGAAACCGAAGCTTCCTTTTGCCGTCCACTCGCCATTGCACGCGAAATCGGCACTGGTGCGTCCGGCGTGCGTGCCGCTTCCCCACCCTATGGCACGTCCGGTGAAGTAAATCCCATTGTCGCCCAAACAAGCCAGAATCGGCGCGCAGTTAGAGGTGCTGCTATGTGCGCCAACGCAGTCGGATGGCAGTTTCGGGCCTGCCGATACGGTTGTTGCCACGAGAGTGATTGCGGTTGCGGGCGCGATGACCGATAAAACGTGCAGATTGACCATGATCATGATCTTATGAGGCGCACCAGCATGAGCAAGAGCGAATTCGGAAAAGGGTGCCACCTGCATCTGATCGATGGATCGGCCTTTATTTTTCGGGCCTATCACGCTCTGCCACCGCTGACGCGGAAATCGGATGGCCTGCCGATTGGGGCCGTTTCGGGCTTCTGCAACATGCTGCAGAAATATGTCGAAGGGAACGAGGGGCCGGATGCGCCGACTCATGTGGCGGTGATCTTTGACAAGGGCTCGCACACTTTCCGCAATGATCTGTATGACCTCTACAAAGCCAACCGCGAGGCGATGCCCGAGGATCTGCGCCCGCAGATGCCGCTGACCCGCGAGGCGACCAAAGCGTTCAACATCGCCTGTAAAGAGCTGGAAGGCTACGAGGCCGACGACATCATTGCAACTCTGGCCGTTCAGGCGCGTGAGGCGGGCGGGCGTGTTACCATCGTCAGTTCAGACAAGGACCTGATGCAGCTGGTCGGTGACGGGGTCGAGATGCTGGATGCGATGAAGAACAAGCGCATCGACCGCGATGGGGTGTTCGAGAAGTTCGGCGTCGGGCCGGAACGCGTTGTGGACGTACAGGCACTGGCCGGGGACAGCGTGGATAACGTGCCTGGTGCGCCGGGGATTGGGGTCAAAACGGCGGCCTTGTTGATCAATGAATATGGTGATCTGGAAACGCTGCTGAACCGCGCGGAAGAGATCAAGCAGCCCAAGCGTCGCCAGACCCTGATAGAAAAGCGCGATCAGATCGAGCTGTCGAAAAAGCTTGTGCAGCTGGATGAGAACACGCCGCTGGATTTCACGCTGGATGACCTTGAGGTGAAAGATCCCGAGCCGGAAACCTTGATGAACTTTCTGGCCGAGATGGAGTTCCGCACCCTGACCAAACGGATCGCTGACAAGCTGGGCGTTGAGACACCGGTCATTCCTGAAGCGCCCGCCGCTGTTGCCGAACCCGAGGCTGAGGCGACCCCGTTCGACGCGTCTAAATATGAATGCGTGCGGGATGCGGCGGCGTTGCAGAAATGGGTCGATCAGGCCTATGAGCGCGGCTGGGTGGCGGTTGATACCGAAACCACCGGTCTGAACGAAATGATCGCCGATCTGGTGGGTATTTCGTTGTCCGTTGAGCCGGGTGAAGCCTGCTATATCCCTCTGACCCACCGCGATGGAGCGGTGGATGACCTGTTCGGCTCGGATGCGCTGGCCGAAGGGCAGATGCCGTTGGATGAGGCTCTAACGCTGCTGAAACCGATGTTCGAGGATCCGTCGATCCTGAAGATCGGGCAGAACATGAAGTATGACGCCAAGATATTTAAGCGTTACGGGGTGTCTGTTGCGCCGATCGACGACACGATGCTTATGTCCTACGCGATGCACGGCGGTGAGCATGGTCACGGTATGGACACGCTGTCCGAGCGGTATCTGAGCCATACGCCGATCCCGATCAAACCGCTGCTGGGAACAGGCAAATCCGCCATCACCTTCGACAAGGTTCCGATTGACGTGGCGACTGCCTATGCGGCCGAAGATGCCGACATCACTTTGCGTTTGTGGAAGCTGTTCAAGCCGCAGCTGCATCAAGTGCAGGTGACGACGGTGTATGAGACGCTCGAACGTCCGCTGGTGCCGGTTCTGGCCGAGATGGAAATGCACGGTATCAAGGTCGACCGCGATGTACTGAGCCGCATGTCCAACGCATTTGCGCAGAAAATGGCTGGATTAGAGGCTGAAATCCACGAATTGGCTGGTGAGAATTTCAACGTCGGTTCGCCTGCGCAGCTGGGTGAGATCCTGTTCGACAAGATGGGTCTGGAAGGTGGCAAGAAGGGCAAGACCGGCAAGTATTCGACCGGTGCGGATATCCTAGAGGATCTGGCGACCGAGCATGAGTTGCCGCGCCGGGTGCTGGACTGGCGGCAGCTGTCCAAGTTGAAATCGACCTACACCGATGCGTTGCAGACCCATATCAACCCCGATACCGGGCGCGTGCATACGTCTTACTCCATTACCGGAGCCAATACGGGTCGTCTGGCTTCGACCGATCCGAACCTGCAGAACATCCCGGTGCGCACCGAGGAAGGGCGGCGCATTCGCGAGGCGTTCATTGCCGAACCGGGGAACGTGCTGGTCAGTCTGGACTACAGCCAGATCGAGCTGCGGATTCTTGCGCATATTGCGGATATCCCGGCTTTGAAACAGGCGTTTGCCGATGGGCTGGACATTCACGCCATGACCGCGTCCGAGATGTTCGACGTCCCGCTGGACGAGATGACGCCGGATATCCGCCGTCAGGCCAAAGCGATCAACTTTGGTGTGATCTATGGCATTTCCGGCTTTGGCCTGGCGCGCAACCTGCGCATCCCTCGGGCCGAAGCGCAGGGCTTTATTGACCGCTATTTCGAACGCTTCCCGGGCATTCGGAAATACATGGATGACACGGTCGCATTTGCCAAAGAGCATGGCTATGTGCAGACGCTGTTCGGGCGGAAAATCCACACGCCAGAGATCAACGCCAAGGGACCGCATGCAGGGTTCTCGCGCAGGGCGGCGATCAACGCGCCGATACAGGGCACGGCGGCGGATGTGATCCGACGCGCGATGGTACGGATGCCGGATGCCATCAACGGGTTGCCTGCAAAGATGCTGCTGCAGGTGCATGACGAATTGTTGTTCGAAGTAGCCGGAGATGCGGTGGATCAGGTGATCGACGTGGCGCGAGGCGTCATGGAAGGCGCTTCTGACCCGGCGGTGAAGCTGGATGTGAAGCTGAGCGTGGATGCCGGAAAAGGTGCCAACTGGGCCGAGGCGCACTAAGGCGCGCTGCTCATCAGGCCCGGCGAGGCCTCTTCGCAGCGGGTCAGTCCTGTGGACTGACCATGCGGTCGACCAGCCGTTGCACGGATGGGCCAAACAGCAGGATGACGGAGAAGGCGATGGGCCAGCTGAAGGCCCAGGACGCCATCCAGTCACCGAGGGTGTCGGGGCCAAATCCAATGGCTTTCACGGTCGCGATGCCGGTCACGATGCAGGACATCAGGCCGGACATGATCAGGCTGAACACGGCGCGGGCATAACGGGCAGAAATCATTTTGGGCATCCTGAGTGTCGAGACGTTCCCGATGTGCTGTATTTTCAATCAAAAGGCCAGAGCTAGACCCGCATCCAGCCAAAACTGTCAGGTGTGCGTGGCGTTGAGGGCGTGTATTCGGCGCTGACCCAACCGGCATAGCCTGCGGCATCCATCGCGGTGAACAGGCTAGCGAAATCCGTCGGACCGCGTCCCGGTTCGCTGCGATCCGGGGCCGCACCGATCTGGGCGTGGACGACCCGAGGGTGAAAACGATCCCAGATCGCCTGCGCATTGCCGTGGATCATATGGGCGTGGAAACTGTCAAATTGCAGGCCGACATTAGGGCGATCCACCCGGTCCAATACCTGCGCCGCCAATTCATAGTCGTTCAGGTAGTAGCCGGGCTGCGACACGGGGTTGAGCGGTTCAATCGTGAATTGCTGCTGGGGTGCCTGGTCGGCTGCCCATTGCAGGTTCCGCACCATGCAGTCAAAGGCATCCGGCCCAGCGGAATAGCCTGACATGATGTGGATCAGTTCAGGGCGCAGGACGTCGGCATATCGCAGAACGCGGCGGATATCTGATTGAAACCGTGCCTCGCCACCGGGGATGGCGGCATAGCCGGGGTCGCCGCCCGTGTAATTGGGCGGCGGCGCATTGATCAGAACCAGATCGAGCCCGCTGGCCAGCAAGGCGCGGCGTGTTTCTTTGGCGGCCAGATCGTAGGGGAACAGTATCTCGACAGCCTTGAACCCGGCATCTGCTGCGGCCTGAAACCGGTCCAGATAGGGAAGTTCGGCAAAGAGCAGGGATATATTCGCTGCGAATTTTGGCATTGGTGGCCTTTGGATAGCTGATGGGCCGACCTTATCCGCGAGCCAATTTCAGCGAAAGAGACTGAAAACGACAGTTTGTCGAAATTCGACCAGATCGCGCGGATTGAATCAGAGACGTTCATTGCGACGCGGCGAATCATTTCAACGGTGCCGTGCCAACAGAAGGTTTGATCACGATGGCGATGAGCCCAGACCCCGTGCGCGGGAACACTCTTTCTGCGCCTGCAGGACAGAACTCTGCATTGTCCGGCAACGGTTTGGCGGTGGCGTCGATGTTGACGTGGGCGGCCGGTTTTCCGGCAGCCGAGGTGTTGTTGCAGACGTGGCCTCCGGTCGCTTTGCTGGCTGCGCGACTGGCATTGGCCGTTGTTGTCATGGTGCCGATCTGGATGCTGATCGATGGGCCGCGCCGCGTCGTGTCCGCGCGGTGGGGGCACGCGATGCTGGTCGGGGGATTTGGGCTTGGTACGGCCATGCTCCTGATGATCGTGGCGCAAAAACTGACTGACCCGGTGACGGTGGCGATCATCGCCTCGTGCGCGCCATTGATGGCCACGCTGCTGGAACTGGCAGCGGGAACGCGCCGGCTGAAGTGGAACTTTGCGCTGGGGGTACTTGTGTCGATTGTCGGCGGTTTGATTGCCACCAGCGCTCTGGCACCGGCGCAACTGGGGTTGGGGGCGGCCTGTGCCGTTGTATCAACGGCCTTGTTCTGCTGGGCGAGCATGGCGACGGCCCGGGATTTCCCCGAGCTCAGCCAGACCGGGCGTACAACAATAACCTTCGTCGGCGGGCTGGTCATGGCGACGCTGATGATACTGGGGGCAACGCAAATTGGCATGGATGTGATGCCTGCGACCCCGTTTGACCTTCAACAGGCGGGGATGCTGGTCATCTACGCGCTTGTTGCGATGGGGCTGAGCCAGGTTTTGTTCATCGCGTCGATCGGTAGGCTGGGTGTTGCGCTATCGTCCTTCCACATCAATATCGCGCCATTCTACGTGATGCTGATCATGCTGGTGCTGGGTGAAGAGTGGAACTGGACCCGGGCGCTGGGCGCGGGGATCGTCGCAATGGCCGTTGTACTGGCGCAGGAACGGCGATCCGCGCAGTCTGCCTAATCCGGCAAATCATCCGATCGGATAAGCGGGAAAAACTGCCCGCTGGACCAAACGCCGAACCAGTCGTCCTTATGCATGGCGATGTCGACAAGCCGATAAAAGCTTTTGCGATCTATCCGCGCCTCAAGGTTTGCGCGAACCAATACATAGGGAGATGGTTCATCTGTCTCGGGATCAATGACAATTCGGATCGGGTGGTCAGGTCCGGCAATCGCAGTATCGCCGACATGGGTCGTGAAAGTCAGGGTTTGCGCCTGCCCTTCGCCGCTCGTATCGAAATCAACGGCAACAAAGGGCGCATCCTCGACAGTGATTCCCACCTTCTCGACCGGGGTCACCAGATAGTATTTCCCGTCTTCTTTCTTAAGAATTGAGGAAAAAAGCTTCACAAGCTCGAACCGATTGATGGGCGAACCTAAATAAGTCCAGGTGCCATCTTTTGCGATCTTGATGTCCAGATCGCCGCAAAACGGAGGATTCCATAGGTGAACAGGGGGTAAACCCCTGGTTTTGGCCGCCTTGACCGAGGCCGCCAGCCCGTCCGGAGAGGGGGTCACAGGTTTTTGTCCGCTCATTGCTTTTGCCATTTCCTTTTCGCGCGATACACTTCAACCATATTAGTCCACGGAAGGGAAAGTCATGACCGAACCTGCCGACCTCGTGTCCGAGATCGAAGCGCTGGAAAATAAGCTGCAAGAGGCCAAGTCCTCGATCACCCGTCGCTTTATCGGACAGGAAAGGGTTGTGGACCTGACTCTGACCGCGTTGCTGTGTGGTGGTCATGCCCTGCTGATCGGTCTGCCGGGGTTGGGCAAGACGCGATTGGTCGAGACTTTGTCGACCGTAATGGGGCTGCATGGCAATCGCATCCAGTTCACGCCCGACCTGATGCCCGCCGATATTCTGGGCTCCGAAGTTTTGGACACCGCCGAGGATGGCAGCCGCCACTTCCGCTTTATTCCCGGCCCGATCTTCTGCGAATTGCTGATGGCGGATGAGATTAACCGTGCCAGCCCGCGCACCCAATCAGCGCTGTTGCAAGCGATGCAAGAGCGCACCGTGACTGTCGCCGGTGAAGATCGCGCATTGGATGAGCCGTTCCACGTATTGGCGACGCAAAACCCGATCGAACAGGAAGGCACCTATCCGCTGCCCGAGGCGCAGCTTGACCGTTTCTTGGTGCAAGTCGACGTGGAATACCCCGACCGGCAGACCGAACGTGATATTCTGCTGGCCACGACGGGCGTAGAGGAAGACGCGGCGCATCAGATATTCGCCAAAGAGGAACTGCTGGCCGCGCAGGTGTTGCTGCGCCGGATGCCGGTCGGCGACTCGGTTGTGGAACTGATCCTCGATCTTGTTCGCGCTTTCCGCCCTGAAGAGGCTGGCGTTTCCGAACGCGTTGCCGAAACCGTTGCCTGGGGTCCTGGCCCTCGCGCGGCGCAGGCGTTGATGATGACGGTGCGGGCGCGGGCGATGTTGCAGGGGCGTCTGGCACCGAATGCCGAGGATGTGCTGGACATGGCGCGCCCGGTCCTCAGCCACCGGATGGCGCTGAACTTTGCGGCGCGGGCGCGTGGTGACAGCCTGGCTGACCTCATTGACACCACCGCCGCAGGGTTGGTCCGCACCGAGGCTGCGGCGTGAATGCCGCGCTGACCCTTCGCGAAAGATCCGAGGCCGAGGCGTCCCGGCTGCCGCCCCTTTTGGCCAGAGCGGAACATTTGGCGGGAACTGTCCTTCTGGGTGACCACGGACGGCGCCGCTCGGGCCTTGGCGATGACTTTTGGCAATACCGCCCTGCCCAGATTGGGGACAGCCGCCGAATGATCGACCACCGCCGGTCGGCGCGAGGCGATCAGCAGTTTGTGCGCGAGCGCGAATGGCAGATTGCTCAATCGGTTATGCTGTGGGTCGATCAGGGCGCGTCGATGCGGTTTGCGTCGGACAAGAACCTGCCCACCAAGGCCGACCGCGCTCGCTTGCTGGGTATGGCGACGGCGATCTTGTTGGTGCGAGGTGGCGAACGTGTGGGCCTGACCGGTACGACCCTGCCGCCGCGGCGTGGCAATGCCCAGATCATCCGGCTTGCACAGGCATGGTCCGAGGATGCCGAGGCAGACTACTCCCCACCTGAACACCGCGCCATGATCCCACACGCGCGGGCCGTATTCATTTCCGATTTTCTCGGTCCGATGGACGAGGTTGAACTGGCCCTGACCAAAGCCGCCGACCGGGGCGTACGGGGTCTGGTCCTGCAGGTCCTCGACCCCGGGGAAGAAACATTCCCCTACCGGGGCCGCACGATTTTTGAAAGCGTCGGCGGATCCGTTCGACACGAAACGCTCAAAGCCGGAGATTTGCGTGAACGGTACCTGGAGCGGCTTGCCAAACGCAAAGATGCGTTGACGCAATTGTGTCGTGCAACGGGCTGGCAACTGGGGCTTCATCACACCGGTGACAGCGCACAAGCGGCTCTGTTGTGGCTCTACCGCGCGCTGGATGGGGGAACGGGATGACGGTTCTGGCGGGCATCGGCTTTACCGCACCATGGGTGTTGCTGGGTCTTCTGACCCTGCCGATCCTGTGGTTGATCCTGCGTGCCGTACCACCTGCACCGATCCGCCGGTTGTTCCCGGCGGTGACGCTGTTGTTGGGCCTGAAAGATGATGAGAGCGTTTCCGACCGTACCCCGTGGTGGTTGTTGCTGCTGCGGATGCTGGCGGCTGCCGCGATTATCATCGGATTGGCCGGGCCGGTCCTGAACCCATCGCGTGATCAGACTGGAACGGGTCCGCTGTTGCTGGTGCTTGATGCCAGTTGGGGCGGGGCCACGCGGTGGTCCTCAACTCTGGACCAGATCGACGCGCAACTGACCGAGGCTGGCCGCGCGGGGCGTACGGTTGCAATCCTGCGTCTGACCGAACCCGAAGCCCCGGTATTTCAGGCAGCTGAGGCATGGCGCGGTCGCTTGCCAGGGCTGGTCCCGATGCCGTGGCAACCAACAAATGTACAGATCGACCAGACACTGGCCTCGCTGGATCAGGTGGAGGGCGAGTTTGATACCCATTGGTTCAGCGATCGCCTGAGCTATGAGGGGCATGATAACATCCTGTCCGCGCTGCGTGCACGCGGGGCGGTCACGGTCTACCAGGCTCCGACGCCTGCAGTTGCCATCCTGCCCGCCGCCTATCAGGACGGTGTCATTCAATTGACAGCCCAGCGGGCAGAACCCGGACCATTCGAGCGCATCACTATTCTGGCGCAGGGCCGCGATCCGGCCGGTGCCATGCGGATTCTGCAATCGGTTGATATGGAGTTTGCAAGTGGCGAGACGCTGGCTGAGGTTGAATTGGCCCTACCATCAGAGCTACGCGCGCGGATCACACGCTTTGAAATTCAGGGGCAGCGTTCGGCAGGGGCTGTGACGCTGACCGATGACAGCCTGCGCCGGCGCGAGGTCGCCTTGATTGCCGGAACACTGAACCGCGAAGGGTTGGAACTGCTGTCACCGCTGCATTATCTGACGCAGGTTCTGATCCCCACAGCGGATTTCGTCGAAGGTGGATTGCTTGAAATCCTGCCCGCAAACCCCGACGTGATTGTCCTGGCCGATGTGGCGAAACTGGCCGGATCAGAACAGGCGGCGCTGGTCGAATGGGTCGAACAGGGCGGTCTTTTGCTGCGCTTCGCCGGCCCGCGCATGGCTGCCAGCGATCTGGGCCGAGATTCCGAAGATGCCCTGCTGCCGGTGCGCCTGCGCAGCGGCGGCCGCTCGGTCGGAGGTGCGATGAGCTGGGGAGAGGCCAAAGGTCTGGCACCATTCCCCGAAAGCTCACCTTTCTATGGGTTGCAGGTGCCTGAGGACGTGACGGTCACGACCCAGGTCATGGCGCAACCAGACCCTAATCTGGCGGATCGCGTCATTGCTTCGCTGTCGGATGGCACGCCTCTGGTGACACGCAAGGCACTGGGTTTGGGGCAGGTCGTGCTGTTCCACGTGACTGCAGATGCCGAGTGGTCCAGCCTTCCCTTGTCCGGCCTGTTTGTTGAGATGCTGGACCGGCTTGCGGTGGCATCGGCGGCCAAATCCCGGCAGGAGTCACAGTTGCAGGGCACTACTTGGGAGCCAATTCAAGTCATGGACGGCTTTGGCACCCTGTCTGATGCGGGCAATCTGGCGGGCGTCGATGGGGTGGAACTGGTGTCCGGCAAGATCGGCCCTGACCTGCGACCGGGTTTGTACGAAAGCGGCAAGCAGAAATTGGCGCTGAACGTGTTGAATGACGAGGCGGTGCTCAACCCTGCGATCTGGCCGTCGGATGTTCCGATCAAGGGGCAAGAGGTCAGCACCGAAACCCCCATCGGGGGCATTCTGCTCAGTCTCGCGTTGCTGTTGCTGACTATTGACGTGATCGCTTCACTGGCGTTGTCGGGTCGGCTTGGTCTGGCCAAGGCGGCGGCCGTTGCGCTGGGCGCGATTCTGCTGGTGCCCGAGGCTCAGGCTCAGACGCCCGAGGAAACGGATTTTGCGTTGAATGCGACAAAGGAATTGGTGCTGGCGCATGTTCTGACCGGAGATGCGCAGGTCGACGACATCGCCGCCGCCGGGATGCGCGGTTTGGCGCAGACGCTGTTCTATCGCACCTCGGTGGAACCCGCCGAACCCTTTGGCGTTGATCTGGAACGCGACGAACTGGCGTTCTTCCCGCTACTCTACTGGCCAATCTCGCCGGATCAGCCACAACCATCGGTCGAAGCTTACGCCAAGCTCAACGCCTATCTGCGGTCGGGCGGCATGATCCTGTTCGACACACGCGATGCCGATGTCGCCCGGTTTGGGGCCGCGAGCCCGAACGGGCGCAAGTTGCAACAGATTGCAGCGCCGCTGAATATCCCTTCGTTAGAGCCTATTCCCAGAGACCACGTTCTGACCCGAACCTTCTATCTGTTGCAGGATTTCCCAGGGCGCTATGCCGGCACCGAGGTTTGGGTCGAGGCCGCTCCGATGGATGCTGAGCAAATCGAAGGAATGCCGTTCCGCAACCTCAACGACAACGTGACGCCGGTGGTGATCGGCGGCAATGACTGGGCCGGGGCCTGGGCCGTGGATCGTAACGGGCAGGCTTTGCTGCCGGTCGGACGCGGTTATGCTGGCGAGCGCCAGCGTGAACTGGCCAACCGCTTTGGCGTCAATCTGGTGATGCATGTGCTGACCGGGAACTACAAATCCGATCAGGTGCACGTGCCTGCGCTGCTGGACAGGTTGGGACAATGACTGGAACCGTCATCTTCGATCCGCTGATCCCATGGCCCATTCTGGCCATCGTAGCTGCTATTGCGGTGGGCGGTGTCATTTTGGCCCTATGGCGGGGCCTGTCGGGATGGGCTTTGCGCGGGCTTGCGGCCTTGGTCGTGATCGCTGCACTGGCTGGCCCGGTCTACCAGATCGAGGATCGTGCGCCGCTGACAGATATCGTGCTGATGATCGAGGATGAGAGCGCCAGTCAGACACTCTCGGACCGGACGGATCAAACCGCACAAGCGGCCGAGGAACTGTCGGCCGAAATCGAATCCCGCGACAACACGGAATTGCGTCGCATTCGCGTGGGGGACGGCGACGGGGACGAAGGCACGCAGGTGATGGCTGCGCTGAACGAAGCGCTGGCCGAAGAACCTCGCGCCCGGATCGCTGGTATTCTGGTTTTGTCGGACGGTATCGTGCATGACGCCGATCAGGCGCCGGACCTGCCTGCGCCCATGCACTTACTGCAAACAGGGCGAGAAACGGATTGGGATCGCCGTCTGATTGTCCGCAATGCGCCAGCATTTGCCATTATTGGTGAACCTGTCACTCTGACCCTTCGTGTCGAAGACAGCGGTGCCGCGCCTGCGGGGGCCACAACTGCGCCGCTGGAGATTTCTGTAGACGGGGGCGAGGCCGAGCAATTCAATATTCCCATCGGCATCGATGTCGAACTGCCGATCACTCTGCCCCACGGCGGGCGCAACGTGATTCAGTTCACGGTGCCAGAGGCCGAAGGCGAACTGACTGACCGCAACAACACCGCGTTGATACAGATGAACGGTGTGCGCGACCGGCTGCGCGTTCTGCTGGTCTCGGGTGAGCCGCATCCGGGCGGGCGGACGTGGCGCAACCTGCTGAAATCCGACAGCTCGGTCGATCTGGTGCATTTCACCATTCTGAGGCCACCGGAAAAGCAGGACGGGGTGCCGGTGGACGAGCTGTCTCTGATCGCTTTCCCGACGCGTGAGCTGTTTCTGGAAAAGATCAACGATTTCGACCTGATCATCTTTGACCGTTACAAGCGTCGCGGCATCCTGCCGGCGATCTATCTGGACAACGTCACCAACTATATCAACGAAGGCGGTGCTGTTCTGATTGCCGCAGGACCGGATTTCGCAAGCGCCGACAGCATATTCCGCTCGCCACTGGCCCCAATCCTGCCCGCACAGCCCACTGCGCGCGTGATCGAGGAGCGTTATGTGCCGATGGTCACCGATCTGGGGCATCGTCATCCGGTCACAACCGACCTTGGCAATTCCGAGGATTGGGGTGCGTGGTTGCGCCAGATCGACGTGAACCACCGCACAGGTGAAGTGTTGATGACGGGTGTTGATGATCGGCCGCTGCTTGTGCTCAACCGGGTTGGTGAAGGCCGCGTGGCGCTTTTGGCATCGGATCACGCCTGGCTTTGGAGTCGGGGTTTTGAGGGCGGCGGTCCGCAACTGGAACTGCTGCGCAGGCTTGCCCACTGGATGATGAAAGAACCCGAGCTTGAGGAAGAGGCCCTGTGGGCCGAAGCCAACGGTCAGGTGATGCGCATCATCCGCCAAACGCTGGGGGACAAGGTCGGGCCAGTTACCGTAATTCGCCCGAACGGCGAAACGCAGGAAGTCACGTTAAACGAGGTCTCTCCGGGGCGGTTCGAGACCCAGTATTACGGGCCCGAGATTGGCCTCTATCGCCTGCAGGAAGGCGATCAGTCCACTGTCATCGGCCTGGGTCCGGCAGCACCTAAAGAGTTCGAGCGTACAATTGCCACGCCTGACGTTCTGGAGCCTGTAGTGGCCGAGTTGCGTGGTGGCGCACTGCGGTTGGAGGACGGCTTGCCGTCAATCCGAAACGTGCGTTCCGGGCGTCCCGCAGCAGGGCGCGGATGGATCGGGCTGACACCGCGGAATGCGTATGAAACCCGCGATGTGACTCAAGCCGGGCTGCTGCCGCCCTGGTTGGTTTTGTTGCTAGCGGGTGGGTTCCTGCTGGCGGGCTGGCTGCGCGAGGGGCGGCGCTAGGTCAGTCGAACACGACGCTGACCGTTGGATCACCGGGCAAACCTTCGTATGTGACAGATGCCCCGCCTTCGCCTTTGGCGGGCGGAAACAATGGCCCGAAGGACCCTACTGAAATTAGGTCGCCCGGTTCGAATTCGATCCCTTTGGACATCAGCCAAAGCGCCGCGTTGGCCGGGTGACCCAACACCGCCGTACCCGGCGCTTGGGCCAGAACCTCGCCATTTGCCGTGCGGAGTGTGACGGTCATATCTGCCAGGGCCCGCGACATCGTCGCCGGGTCCGTCACCGGAATTTCAGCGCCCAGAACACCCAGCTTGGGCGCAACACCGATGGCCGTCAGGGTGACCGGGGTAATCGGTTCGCCTTCGGCGAGGGTCAGGTCCGGCAGCTCGATAAAGGGGCGGATGGCCGAGACATTCTTCAGAACGCCCTCGGGTGTCGTGGCCTGGTTGATCCCTTCATCGCCTACGACCAGGATCAGGTCGGCCTCGAACACGGGTCGCGCGCCCCAGCCATACGGAACGGACGCACCATCTTCCAGCATCATGTCGCGGAACAGCACACCCTGCACCGGCTCGGATGCACCAAACCTTTCCTGTGCCGGAGCACTGGTCAATCCGGCCTTATAGCCGATGATGGGGCCCATATGTGGCTCTAACGCTACTACTATGCGCTCCTGCGTGCAGAATGCGTCCTCTATCGTGCCACCCGTCGACAGAGCTACAGTGGGCGTATTGGAAATGTAATCTGCGACAAACCGTTCGATCTGAACATCCGTGGCACACTTCGCCGCCACGGGTTGGGCAAACACTCCAAAAACCATCAAAGCGCCAAGAAAAACCCGCATGTTACACCTCCGTTTTGCCAAGACTGGCACGGGCTTTGAACTTTGGGCAACGGTTTAAACAGTTCTTCACGCTCTGCCGGGATGCTGGGCGCGGATTACTCCGGGATCACCACAGATGAGTCTTGCAGGAAAACTGGCACAGGAACGGCGCGCGCGCCTTGCGGCAGAACGGTTACTAGAAATGAAACAGGCGGAATTGTCTGCCGCCAACCGCAAACTGGGCCTGCACGCGATGGCGCTGACCAAGCGGATCGGAGAAACTCAGGCCGAGGTCGAAACGGTTCGGGATGAAAACGAAAAGGTCAAATCCGATCTGACGGTCGCAAACGCCAAAATCGAGGTGGCCGAGCGCCGGTTGTGGCATTCCATTCAGACTATTCAGGACGGGTTCGCATTTTTTGACGAGGAAGGCCGTCTTATTGGAGCCAATGCGGCATACCTGAGTGTGTTTGACGGGTTGGAAGAGGTCGCGCCGGGTGTCACCTATCCCCGGCTTCTTGAAATTCTGACGACCGAAGGGCTTGTCGATATCGGATCGGAAACTGCCTCCAGTTGGTGCGACAGGTTGCTGAAACGGTGGGCTGTTTTGAATCCTCAGCCCGAGGTCATACGATTATGGAACGGCCACTACATCAAGCTGATCGACCAACGGGGCCATGGCGGCGACGTCGTGAGCCTGGCCCTGAACATCACCGCATCAGTGCGCCACGAGGCCGAGTTGACCGCCGCCCGCGAACGGGCCGAGGCGGCAAACCGTGCCAAATCGGCTTTTCTGGCCAATATGAGCCACGAAATCCGAACCCCGATGAACGGCATCGTAGGCATGACCGAACTGATGTCCGAAACGCCTCTGGACGAAGAGCAACGGCTTTACCTGAACACCATCCGCAATTCGGGCGAAGCGCTGCTGGTCATCATCAACGACGTCCTGGATTACTCGAAGATCGAGGCTGACAAGCTGACCCTGCATCCGGAACAGTTCGATTTTGAACGCTGCATTCTTGAGGTCGCGATGCTGTTGCAACCCAGCGTTCGCGACAAAGGGCTGACGCTGCTGGTGGACTACGACCTGTTCCTGCCCACTTTGTTTGTGGGTGATCCCGGACGGGTCCGGCAGGTTCTGACCAATCTCGTCGGCAATGCGGTCAAATTCACCTCTGAGGGTCACGTCCTGATCCGTGTCACCGGCGTGCCCAACGCGGACACGCAGCCCTGCGACGTGCATGTCGCGATCGAGGACACGGGCATTGGCATCGATGAAGACAAGATCGGGCACATCTTTGGTGAATTCAATCAGGTCGAGGATGAACGAAACCGGGCGTTCGAGGGAACAGGTCTTGGTCTGGCCATCACCAAACGGCTGATCACGCTGATGGGCGGGTCCATCTGGGTAGAAAGCGATCCGGGTCAGGGCTCCTGTTTCGGGTTCCGGGTCTCGCTGCCTACAGCGGAGGGCCCGCAACCCGCTCCACCGGATCTCGATGGTCGCCTGCGCCACGTCATGATCGTCGAGAACCTGGCTGCCAACAGGGCGATATTGTCGAAACAACTGGGCCGGTTGGGATCGCAGGTGACGGTCTGCGCATCGGGTCGCGAGGCATTGGCCGAACTGGATGACAGCGTGGATCTTCTGCTGTGTGATCATGATCTGCCTGACATGGATGCGCTGGAACTGGCCGTCACGCTCAGAGATCGGGGATGGAGCGACCTACCGGTTGTGGTGATGTCGGCCAATCCCGGTGTCATTCACGCCCACCCGGCGCGTCATCTGATCGAAGGCGTTCTGCAAAAGCCGATTCCTCGGGCCGAGTTGTATGCGCGACTGATGGCGCTCGGAGGGCCGTCGCATGACACGTTTTCAGAAGGTATTCCGGTTATCAACCAGCCAAACCGGGCCGTGCAGGCGGCAAGCGCGCGTAAAATGCGCGTGCTTGCCGCCGAGGATAACCGGACCAACCAGTTGATCCTTCGAAAAATGGTCAAGGATTTGCACATCGACCTGCGGTTTGCCGGTGACGGAATCGAAGCGGTGCAAGAGCATCAGGACTTTGACCCCGACCTGATCTTCATGGACATCTCGATGCCGAAAATGGACGGCAAACAGGCGACGGAGGAAATCCGGCGGCGCGAGATTGAGACCGGTCGGCACGTTCCGATCGTTGCTTTAACAGCGCATGCGATGGCCGGGGACGATCAGGGTATTTTGTCGGCCGGACTGGATCACTACCTGACCAAGCCGTTGCAAAAGCAGAAGATTCATAAAATGATTTTGACGCACAGACCGGACGGTTGCTCTTCGGTCATTGCCGACGGCAGTCAGCCCGAATAGGGTGCGCTCATGACTGAAGATCGAGGTTTCCAGCCCCGCGCGTTGGGTGAGATTGCTATCCGCTGCGCCGATATGGGTACGATGGTTGAATTTTATGAAAACGTGATTGGGCTAAAGCGCCTGAGCGGGGATCATAACAGCGCGATTACCTTTTTTCAGATTGCACCGGGATTCGGCGGGCACACGCAGGTTCTGGCACTGTTTCATTACACCGCTGCGCCGCGGCCCGGGCTGCACCCAACAGGCCGGCAGAAACCGGCAACGGGCGGAGGGTCGTCGCTGCATCATATCGCCCTATCGCTGCCCTTTGACGAGCAGGAAGCGGTGATGCGCTGGTACGACAATATCGGCCAGCCGTACCGCGTCGAGCAGTTCGGCTGGATCGGCTGGCGTGGCATCTTCACCGAAGATCCCGAGGGCAACACTGTCGAACTAGTTGCCTACGACCCATCGATGCTGGATCAAGCCTGATAGGGGCGGAGAAAGACCGGTTTGTCCTCTTCCGACAGCTCGGGGCGGTACTCGTAGCCGCCGGTGTCGAAGTCCAGCAACCCTTTCGGATCGGTTAGCCGGTGCTGGATAATGTAACGCGCCATGGCTCCGCGTGCCTTCTTGGCGAAAAAGCTGACGATCTTGGGTGTGCCCCCTTTGTCTTCCATGAAAACAGGTGTGATGACCCTCAATTTCAGCGATTTAGGGTCTACTGCGCCGAAATATTCCTGGCTGGCGCAGTTCACCAGTACATCCGATCCGATCTGATCACCCTGCGTGTTCAGCGCTTTGCTCAACTGGTCGCGCCAGTACTCATACAGGTTCTTACCGCGCCGCGTTTTTAGTTTGCTGCCCATCTCCAGACGATAGGCCTGAATCGCGTCCAGCGGCCGCAGAACGCCATAAAGCCCAGACAAAATGCGCAGATGATCCTGTGCCCAAGCCATTTCTTCGGCGTCCAGCGAGGTCGCTTCAAGGCCCTGATAAGTGTCGCCGGCAAAAGCCAATGCCGCAGGGCGGGTTACTGCGGCTTCGGGCTCATCGGAAAAGGCGCGATACCGGTCGCGGTTCAGGCGCGCCAGATCATCGCTCAGATCCATCAGTTTTTTCAGATCACCCAGAGTCAGGTTGCGGGCGGTTTTCGACAAGCGGATGGCATCGTCCTGAAAGTCGGGCTGCGTGACCTCAACGTCCCGCTCTGCCCAGTCCAGCCGTTTGGCCGGGGAAATCACTACCAGCATATCCGCCCTCTTTCCTTGCCTGCTTCGGGGTATCTAGCCCGCCATGCGCAGCACGTCCAGAAAGGCGGCCCCAAACCTTTCGTGACGACGGTCGCCCAACAGTTTTTCCATCGCCTGGGGATCGTCCGTGCGCAACTGTGCGACTTTGGCAAGCTGCGAGGCCGAGCAGGTGAGCGGTTTGTCGATGCCATCCGGTCCGCGCGACAGTTGCGACTGCACTTCGAGCAACCGGTCATAGATCTCGCCCTGATCCCGACCGGCCAGTTTGCGTCGTGCGGGATGAACGGCCTCGACCGCGCCGGCGACGACTTCAAGAAACGTGTCGCCATAGCGTTCCAGTTTTTTTGCACCGACGCCCCCGATGCGGGCCATGTCGTCCAACGTTGCCGGGCGTTTCTCGGCCATCTCAATCAGTGTTCGGTCGGGGAAAATGACATAGGCCGGCACACGCGCGGATTCCGCCAGTGCACGCCGCTTGGACTTGAGCGCGGAGAGCAGCGGCGCGTCTTCTTCCGACACCATCATCTTGACGGCCGGTCGCCGTCCCGCTTTGCGCAGCGTGTCTTTGCGCAGATTGATCTGCGCCTCGCCTTTCAGGATCGGTTTGGCCGTCTCGGTCATGCGCAGCGCGCCGTGGCGTTCTGGGTCAGGTCGTACCAGATCGTGCCCCATCATCTGCCGGAAGATTGCCTGCCATTGGGGCCGCGACCAGTCCTTGCCGATCCCATAGGTCGAAAGCTCATCATGGCGGCGCGCGCGGATCTTGTCGGTTTCGTTTGCCAACAGGATATCGATCAGATGACCTGTTCCGAACCATTCCTCGGTGCGCAGGATCGCGGACAGGGCCATGCGGACCGGCGTGGTGCCGTCAAAAATCTCGGGTGGGCTGTCGCACAGATCGCATTTGCCGCAGGGCGTGGCTTCCTCACCAAAGTAACCCAGCAGAGTCTGACGGCGGCATTCCAGCGCCTCTGCCAATCCCAGCAGGGCGTTCAGCCGCGCATGGTCGGCCATGCGCCGTTCGGGTGGGGCCAGCCCTTCGTCGATCTGCGAGCGGCGCAGGCGGATATCGTCGGGCCCGAACAGGGTCAGGGTTTCGGCCGGCCCACCATCGCGTCCAGCGCGGCCGATTTCCTGATAATAGGCCTCGATGGATTTGGGCAGGTCGGCATGGGCGACCCAACGAATATCGGGCTTGTCGATCCCCATGCCGAAGGCCACCGTGGCGACCACGATCAGGCCGTCTTCGCGGGCAAAGCGGGTCTCGACGATGCGGCGATCTTCGGCCTCCATGCCGCCGTGATAATGGCAGGCTGAGTGTCCCTCGGCACGCAGGGCCTGCGCCAGAACTTCGGTCTTGTTGCGGGTCCCGCAATAAACAATGCCGGACTGGCCTTTGCGGGCTTCGGCGAAATCGAGGATCTGCTTGCGGGGGCCATCCTTGGCGGCAAACGCCAGGTGGATGTTGGGACGATCAAACCCGCGCAAAAATTTGTTGGGCGGAGCACCGTCGAACAGCTTTTCGACGATCTCATCCTGCGTCTCGGCGTCAGCCGTAGCTGTGAAGGCTGCCAAGGGCACGTTCAAAGCACGGCGCAGCTCTCCGATCCGCAAGTAATCGGGGCGAAAGTCATGGCCCCATTGGCTGACACAATGCGCCTCGTCCACGGCGATGAGGTTAACGTTGATCCGGCGCAGCATCCCCAGCGCCGACCCGGCCGCCAGGCGTTCAGGCGCCATGTATAGCAGTTTCAACCGTCCAGCTTCCAACGCCGCCCAAACGGCATCGGTTTCTTCCGGCGTGTTGCCCGAGGTCAGCGCCCCGGCCTCAACCCCAGCCTCCTGCAGTCCGCGCACCTGATCGCGCATCAGGGCGATCAGCGGTGAGATCACTACCGTTACGCCGTCGCGCATCAGTGCAGGCAGTTGATAACACAGGGATTTGCCGCCACCTGTCGGCATGATCGCCAACACATTTTCGCCAGCGGTCACGGCATCGACGATCTCTTCCTGACCGGGGCGGAAATCGTCGAATCCAAAGACATCTCGCAGCATAGGTGCGGCGTCGAACATGTGCGGGGTGGCCCTGTTTTAAGGTTTATCTGCTCTTAAGACAGGACCATCACATACTAAGAATCCGTGAACAAGGCCTCAGACGAAATACACCGCATTGTTGATCAGGATAATCCGCAGGGCATAAACGGCCACCAGTACGACCAGAGGTGTTAGGTCGAGCCCGCCCATATTGGGCAGCACCCGGCGGATCGGACCATAGATAGGCTCTAATATGCGGTTCAGCCCGTACCAGATTTGCGCAACCAGCTGCTGATGCAGGTTGAGAACCTGAAAATTGATCAGCCAGCTCATGATCACATGTGCCAGAATAATGAACCAGACAATGTCCAGGATCAGCAGAAGGATTTGGATCAGCGACAGCATGGGCACTCCGATTTCTAACTAGCTGAGACCTAAGCGCCTCTGTGGCAAAGAGCAAGTGCGCAACAATAGAACGCTTGCGAATTGGCCTAAAGACCCGTCTTATGACGGCAACGATAAAACAGGGGCAGGCATGGCAGAGATTTCCAAGCGCAAGCGCATCTGGGGCTGGTGGTTTTTCGATTGGGCCAGCCAGCCGTACCACACTCTGCTTGTCACCTTTGTTTTCGGTCCATACTTCGCCGGGGTAGCGGCCTGGTATTTTGCGGAAACCGGTCTGGATGCCGAAGCTGCAGCCGCGCGGGCGCAGACGGTCTGGGCCAACTGCCTGACGATCACCGGGCTGATCATTGCGTTTGGCGCGCCTTTACTGGGGGCCATGGCCGATGTCTCGGGTCGGCGCATCCCGTGGATTTTTGCCTTTTCGGTCATGTATGCGGTGGGCTCTGCGGCATTGTGGTACACGCTGCCGGACGGGTCGAACATGTGGCTGATGCTGTCGGCTTTTGGCCTGGGCTTTGTCGGTGCCGAATACGCGCTGATCTTCATCAATTCGCAGTTGCCCGATCTGGGCGACGACAACGAGGTTGGTGAGATTTCAGGTTCCGGCTTTGCTTTCGGCTATTTTGGCGGGCTGATTTCCCTCGCGATCATGCTGGCGCTGTTCGTTGAGCAGGCCAACGGCAAAACCCTGATCGGGATGGATCCGATGTTTGGGCTGGATGCCTCAACCCAGCAGGGCACACGTTTTGTCGGCCTGTTCACGGCAGGGTGGTTCGTTCTTTTCATGATCCCGTATTTCCTGTGGGTCCGGGACGATGAACCCACGGACAAGAAAGGCAGCGTGGGGGAAGCGCTGAGCCTGCTGGCCAAGTCGATCTCAAACCTGCGTCACCGGATTAGCCTGGCCAGCTATCTGGGTTCGTCGATGTTTTATCGCGACGCGCTGAACGGGCTTTACAGCTTTGGCGGCGTGTATGCGCGGCTGGTGCTGGAATGGGATCTGATCAAGATCGGAATCTTTGGCATTGTCAGCGTGCTGGCCGCCGCCGCGTTTTCCTGGGTTGGCGGTAAGCTGGACAAGAAGTACGGCCCTAAACCGGTGATTTTGGTGGCCATCTGGGTGTTGATCTTTGTCTGCACAACCATTGTGTCGATGGACCGGACGCAGATCTTTGGCATTTCCCTGCCCGAAGGGTCCGGCCTGCCGGATCTGGTGTTCTTCGGTTGCGGCGTTCTGATTGGCGGCATGGGCGGTATTTTGCAGTCGGCCAGCCGTTCGATGATGGTGCGGCATACCGATCCTGAGGCACCGGTTGAAAGCTTCGGCCTCTATGGCCTGTCGGGTCGTGCGACCGCGTTTGCCGCCCCTTTGCTGATCGGGATTGCCACAACGGCGACGGGCAGCGCGAGACTGGGGGTGTCACCAATCGTTCTGTTGTTTATTCTTGGACTATTCCTGATGCGCTGGGTGAAACCGGAAGGGGATCAGAGCAGATGATAATACTACGTTTTTTAGCAATACTGGCAACAATTGCCCTGGCGAACACAACCTCGGCACAGCCCTTGGCAAAGCAGTTGTTCGGGGCTCAGAAGGCAAGTTCACAGCAAAAACCGGCCGCCTTCGGCAGTTATTCGCGCGGATGCGCGGCGGGTTCGGTCCAATTGCCCGAAACCGGGCCGACATGGCAGGCGATGCGGCTGTCGCGCAACCGCAACTGGGGACATCCGGCAGCGATTGACTATGTACAGGACCTCAGCCGGTTTGCGGCCAACCAGCCGGGGTGGAATGGTCTCTATATTGGGGATATCAGCCAACCGCGCGGTGGGCCGATGACCTCGGGCCACCGCTCGCATCAGTTGGGTCTGGACATCGATATCTGGATGCTGCCCGGCGACAACATGCGCCTTTCGCGGAAGGCGCGCGAGAATATCTCATCCATTTCGCTGCGCCGGTCCAACGGGGCATTCGTGAACCAAAACTGGACCAAACAGCACCATGCGGTGCTGCGCGAGGCGGCCAAGGACAAACGGGTCGCGCGGATATTCGTGTTTCCCGGTGCCAAGGTCGAAATGTGCAAGAATGAGAAGGGCAATCGCGCCTATCTGCGCAAGATCAGGCCCTGGTGGGGGCATCACTACCATTTCCACGTGCGGCTGAAGTGCCCGCGGGGATCCGGCGGTTGCGTTAACCAGGATCCTCCGCCAAAAGGCGATGGCTGTGCCGAGGCGCAGCAATGGGTGAACAACATTCTCAACCCGCCCCCGCCTGACCCGAACGCCCCTGCACCTAAGCCACGACGGGAATACCGATTGGCCGATCTACCTCAGCAATGCGCACAAGTTCTACAATCCAACTGATCGTCGCAGTACTGCTGGCCAGTGCAGTTTGGGCCGTCGATAACAGGGCGGCCAGCCCACTGAGCAGTTTCACCTGGCGTCACACGGCCGAGTGGTTTGGCGGGTTCTCCGCCATCCACCTCGCGAATGGCGGTCGCGACATGATCGCCGTGACCGATCGGGCGAAACTGGTAACCGCCCGAGTGGATCGCGAGGATGGTAGAATTGTAGACATCCAAATCACCGGGCACTGGCCGCTTCTTTCCAGCACAGGTCGGAAGCTGACCAAACGCAATGGAGACTCTGAGGGCATAGCCGTTGCGCCGGATGGTGGTCTTTTTATCTCGTTCGAAGGTACGCACCGCGTGGCCTATTACTCGGCTCCGGGTGCATGGGCGCAGGTTTTACCACGCCCCAAAGTGTTCGACGGCTTTGAAGTCAACGGGTCGCTCGAAGCTTTGGCAATCGATAAATCCGGTCATCTTTTCACGATGCCCGAGGAAAACCGCACGAACGACGGCGATATTCCGGTCTATCGATGGGACGGGCAATCATGGTCGACACCTTTTGTCTTGCCGCAACGGGGAAAATTCCTGCCGGTTGCTGCCGATTTCGGCCCCGACGGCAGGCTTTACGTACTGGAACGCGACGTCGGCTGGACCGGATTCCGCTCGCGACTTCGCCGATGGCAGGTCGACGGAGATACCCTGCGCGCTGAAGAGGTTGTGTTTCAATCGGGAACCGGCGCGCATGACAATCTTGAGGGGGTGTCGATCTGGCGCGACGATCAGGGCAGTTTGCGCGCGACGATGGTGTCAGATGACAACTTTCTGGCGCTGCAACGCACAGAACTGGTCGAATTTCTTCTGCCCGATTGACTTGGCAAAACCAAAGGTCTAAACGCACGGCTTGCCTTGGGATGAGCCCGGGGCCAAGTCGCCGCTACCTTGTCAAAACGGGCATCTGAAAATGCAACGCGCTTACATACCCGGCATCATTGCCATGGCCGCCATTGTTGTGGCCTCGAACATTCTGGTCCAGTTTCTGCTGCTTGATGGTCTTTTGACCTGGGGCGCATTTACCTATCCGTTGGCCTTCCTCGTCAACGACATAATGAATCGCGTCTATGGTGTAGGCCCGGCCCGCAAAGTTGTGTTTGCCGGTTTTCTGACAGGTGTCGTCTGCTCGCTGATCGGAACGCAAATCATGCTTCAGGGCGACGGATTTACCTATGCCGCTGTGCCTTTGCGTGTCGCCGTTGCATCCGGTACCGCATTCCTGATCGCACAGCTGACTGACATCACGGTATTCAATTCCCTGCGTGGCGGTCGCTGGTGGCGTGCCCCGTTGGCGTCGACTCTGGTAGGGTCTGCGCTGGACACCACGCTGTTCTTTGTCATCGCCTTTTCGGCCTCGGTCACGATTTTCGGCGCAGATGCTGACGCGGCAATCAGCTGGGCGTGGGAGCCTGTGCCCTTCATGCTGACCGGCCCGATGGCACCCTTGTGGGTAACGCTGGCTTTTGCGGATTGGCTGGTGAAACTGTCGCTGGCCCTGATCGCGCTGATCCCGTTCAAGCTGATCGTTGCGCGGTTGACCGCCCAGCCCGCGTAAAAAAAACGCTTTGCGTTTTGCGCAACTCGTGGCACGATTCCGGGTAACGGAAACAGTTTGAAAGGAGGTGATCCAATGTCGAGAAAGGGATTGGAGAGAGGTGTTGGAACAACCGGGGGGATCGCCTGTTAAGGCAGCCCTTGGCGGAGCGCTCGCTCCGGCTGGTCGATTGATCTAACCGACCCAACCTCCTGAGCTTTCGAAGGGCCGTCCCATATGGGGCGGCCCTTTTTGTTTTTCTTTCAAGACTGTAAAGTCACGCTTATGTTGCGCATTACCGACGATATCACCCTGCAGGACTGGGAAATGACCGAGAGCTTTATCCGCTCGTCGGGCCCCGGCGGGCAGAACGTGAATAAGGTGTCTACTGCCGTCGAACTGCGGTTCGAGGCGGCGCGCTCGCCCTCATTGCCCGATCCGGTCAAGTCGCGGCTGAAACGGCTGGCAGGGCGGCGCTGGACCAAAGAGGGCGCAATCATCATTCAATGCGACGAAACCCGCAGTCAGGCGCGCAACCGTGAAATAGCCCGCAACCGGCTGGCTGAGCTCATCGTCCGCGCTACGGTTAAACCCAAGCGCCGTATCGCCACCAAACCCACATATGGTTCGGTCAAGCGGCGTCTGGCTTCCAAAAAGGCTCGGTCGGACGTCAAAGCCCTGCGTGGCAAGGTCTCCGAAGATTGATCTGGTATCTTTGCGGTGCTTCGCTACTTTGATCTGGCGCAGCTGTAAGAGGACAAGATCATGAGGTTAGAGGGAAAAACCGCAATCGTAACCGGTAGTGCTTCTGGTTTTGGTGCCGGTATCGCACGGAAGTTCCTGTCCGAAGGCGCACGCGTCATGATCGCAGACATCAACGGCGATGCGGCCGAAGTGCAGGCCAATCAGCTGGGCCCGAACGCTTTTGCGCACCAGGTCGATCTGGCCAATGGCCCGTCGGTACAAGGCATGGCGGACGCGGCTTTTGACCGGCTTGGGCATCTCGACATTCTGGTGAACAACGCCGGGGTCACTCATATGCCGACCCCGCTTGAGGATGTGAGCGAAGAGGATTTCGACCGTGTGTTCAACGTGAACATGAAGTCCGTTTACCTGACTGCGCGTGCACTAGTGCCACATATGAAATCTCGGGGCTCTGGGGCGATCCTGAACGTTGCCTCGACTGCTGGGCTGTCGCCGCGTCCGAACCTCAACTGGTACAACGCCTCCAAGGGTTGGATGATCACCGCTACCAAGACCATGGCGGTTGAATTGGCCCCATCGGGGGTCCGGGTGAATGCGATCTGTCCGGTGGCAGGGGAAACGCCGCTGCTCAAATCCTTTATGGGAGAAGACACGCCAGAAATGCGCGCAAAATTCCTTTCGACAATCCCACTGGGCCGCTTTTCAACGCCCGAAGACATGGCAAATGCGGCCTGCTTCCTATGTTCCGATGAGGCCAGCATGATCACCGGCGCCGCGCTAGAGGTCGACGGTGGCCGCTGTATCTGATCCGCTCTTCATCTGGCCAAAAATACCTCCGCCGGGGGCAGCGCGCCCGCGCGCTTTCCGGCCCCAACGTCAAAGATAGCGATGACCCCCGGACCCCGAAACCTAATCACCGATGTCCCTGGCCTGCTGGTCGGGAACGCACAGGACGACACGCTGAAATCCGGAACCACGGTACTCACGGCGGAGGACCCCTTTATGGCGTCTGTTCACGTCATGGGCGGCGCGCCCGGAACGCGGGAAACCGACTTGCTGGCTCCGGACAAATCGGTCTCGCGGGTTGATGCGATTGTTCTGTCGGGCGGTTCGGCATTTGGATTGGACGCCTGTTCCGGGGTATCCGAGGGATTGCACGGGCAGGGTCGCGGTTTTCAGGTTGGCAACGCGGTTGTTCCCATCGTGCCCGGCGCGATCCTGTTTGATCTGCTGAACGGCGGTGACAAGGCATGGAGCAAAAACCCCTATCGCGCCCTTGGACGCAAGGCCTTCGACGCCGCCGCCGAAGTGTTCGATCTGGGAACCGCAGGTGCAGGCACCGGGGCACTGGCCGCTATGCACAAAGGCGGGCTGGGGTCGGCCTCGATCGTGATGGAGAACGGCGTCACAGTTGGCGCATTGGTTGCAGCCAATCCGCTGGGCAGCGTTACCACTCCCGGAGACCGCCATTTCTGGGCAGCCCCGTTTGAAATCGGGGATGAATTCGGCGGATTAGGGTCTGATTCCGCCACCGGTCTTGGTCGCACGGTCGACAGCCGCAAGGCGAAGGCGATGCGACCTGCCGAACCGGATAAGGGCAACACTACCATCGCCATTGTTGCCACGGATGCGGCATTGACCAAACCGCAGTGCCAGCGGCTGGCCGTGGCGGCACATGATGGCATCGCGCGGGCCATTGTTCCCGCGCACACGCCGGGCGACGGCGATCTGGTGTTTGGTGTCAGTACCGGTGCACGGAAAATTGAGACGGACGCGAATCTGGGCCTTCTGGGACATGCGGCCTCACTGTGCCTTGCGCGGGCCATTGCGCGGGCGGTGTATCTGGCCTCGCCGGCAGCGGGCGATCTTTTGCCCTGTTGGTCGGATTACATGACTTAAGTTAAGGACGGCCTATATGCCGCAGTGGCACAGTGCCCTCGCGCGGCAATCTGCGCGTTGACTCTTTTTTGCGCCGACGGTCCATTCGGTGCAGCCAATTCGTATCGGAGCAAAAGCTATGAATCGCATCCTCGCGACCGCAATCGTCGGCCTTCTGGCCCTTCCCGCATATGCAGAAGGTGACGCTGACGCCGGCCAGAAGACCTTCAACAAGTGTAAATCCTGCCACCAGATTGCTGACCCGGAAGGTGAAGTAATCGTCAAAGGCGGTAAGACCGGTCCAAACCTCTACGGAATCGCCGGCCGGACTGCCGGAACCGTCGAAGGGTTCAAATATGGCGACAGCATCGTTGCCGCAGGCGAAAACGGCCTGGTCTGGGACGAGGCCACCTTTGTGGAATATGCTCAGGACCCCAAAGCGTTCCTGAAAGATTATCTGGGTGAAACCTCGGCCAAGTCCAAGATGACATTCAAGCTGAAGAAGGGTGCCGAAGACGTCTACGCCTATATCGTCAGCGTTTCCGGCGAATAACGCCTGAGATTTCGCACCTCATGAGGTTACAAAAGGCCGCAGCCCCTGCGGCCTTTCGTGCGCTTGATAACCTTGTGGATCAGCGCCACCTTGGTCGCGCGCAGTTTTTCATGCATCGCACGCATGGCTTCGCAGAGCCAAGCCGAACCGGCCGCAGCCAATTTCGAAGGTCTGGCCCTTCAGGCGGATCGGCAGCAGGAGACGACAGATGGGAATCATGATCCCGGCCTGGGTTGATGGCGAGTTGACCCCCGTAGACAAGCTTGAGGCGCATGAAAAGGGCCTGCGGCACAAGGCGGTGTCGGTCTTCGTGGTGCGCGGCACCGAGATTCTGCTGCAGCGCCGGGCCATGGGCAAATATCACACCCCGGGTCTTTGGGCGAATACGTGCTGCACCCATCCCGACTGGGGTGAGACGCCCTCGGAATGCGCGGTGCGGCGTTTGAAGGAAGAATTGGGGATCACCGGCCTTTACCCGGAATACCGACACCGGCTGGAATATCACGCCGATGTCGGCAACAACATGATCGAGCACGAAGTGGTCGACATTTTTCTGGCGCATGTCCGTGGCCCGTTGAAAATCGAGCCTAATCCGGAAGAAGTCATGGATATCCGATGGACCGACTACCACGATCTTCTGGCCGAAGTGCAGCGCCACCCCGAGCGCTTTACGCCGTGGCTCAAGATCTATCTGCACAATCACGCCGACACGATTTTCGGCCCCGATCTGATTATCTCGGCCAAGTCCTGACGGCTACGCCTTGCAAGGGCCGCCCAAGCGGCATAAATCAACGCGTCATGGCCAAGCAAAAGCAGAAGACTGACCCGAATTACAAAGTCATCGCCGAAAACCGGCGTGCCCGCTTCGATTATGCGATCGAAGAGGATATCGAGTGCGGCATCGTGCTGGAAGGGTCCGAGGTCAAATCCTTGCGCGCAGGCGGGTCGAACATTGCCGAAAGCTATGCCTCGGTCGATGACGGAGAGCTGTGGCTGATCAACAGCTATATCGCACCCTATGAGCAGGCGAAGGTCTTCAAGCACGAAGAACGTCGCCGTCGCAAACTGCTGGTGTCCCGCAAAGAGCTGTCGAATCTGTGGAACGCGACCCAGCGCAAAGGCATGACGCTGGTACCGCTGGTTTTGTATTTCAACCACAAGGGCCGGGCGAAGCTGAAAATCGGCATCGCAAAGGGCAAGAAGCTGCACGACAAGCGCGAGACTCAGGCCAAGCGCGACTGGTCACGTCAGAAACAGCGGTTGATGAAGGATCACAGCTGATCCTTCATTTCTCTCAGAACGCCATTGCGGCGGAAACGGCGCGTTTCCAGCGATCATAGGCGGCGTCACGTTCTTCGGTGGATAGTTCTGGTTTGAACCGGCGGTCCAACTTCCAGGTTTCCGAGAAACCTTGTTGGTCCGGGTAAATGCCGGACTGCATCCCGGCCAGCCACGCCGCGCCCAGAGCCGTTGTTTCCTGCATCACCGGCCGGTCGACTTCAGCCCCCAGGTAATCTGACAAGCCCTGCATAGCCCAATCCGAAGCGCTGGCGCCCCCGTCTACACGCAAGGTGACGTCGGTATCCGCGCCCCAGTCGCCCTGCATGGCATGCCACAGGTCGCGAGTTTGGTAGGCGATGCTTTCCAGTGTGGCTTTGGCGAACTCGGCGCGGCCCGAGTTGCGGGTCAGTCCGAAGACCGCACCACGGCAGTCGGGTTTCCAATAGGGCGCGCCGAGGCCGGTGAACGCGGGCACAAGAACAACATGCTGGTTCGGGTCGGCCTGCTGCGCCAGCTCGCCGCTTTCCGGGGCGGTTTCGATGATTTGCAGCGCGTCACGCAGCCATTGCACCGCAGCGCCCGCCACAAAGATCGAGCCTTCCAGCGCATAGGTCCGTTTGCCGTCCAGCTGATAGGCAATCGTGGTCAGCAGGCGGTTTTTCGATTCAACCGGCTTGTCGCCCGTGTTCAGCAGCGCGAAACACCCCGTGCCGTAGGTCGATTTCATCATGCCGGGTTGGAAACAGGCCTGCCCGATCGTGGCCGCTTGCTGATCCCCTGCCACGCCCAAAATCGGGATATTTCCCCCAAATAGAGTCGTTTCTCCGAAATCCGAGGCGCAATCATGCACCTCGGGCAGCATGCTCATCGGCACGTCCAGTAGGTCGCAAATCTCGTTGCTCCACGTGCCTTTGTGGATGTCGAACAGTAGGGTCCGGGCCGCGTTGGTCGCGTCGGTGGCGTGACTGCGGCCTTCGGTCAGGCGCCAGATCAGAAAGCTGTCGATGGTGCCGAACAATAGCTCTCCGGCCTCGGCCCGTTCCCGTGCGCCGGGAACAGTGTCGAGCAGCCATTTGACCTTGGTGCCCGAGAAATAGGGGTCCAGAAGCAGCCCGGTCTGGCCGGTCACATCATCCTCGCACCCGGCCTGTTTGTAGCGGGCGCAAATCTCGGCGGTCCGGCGGTCCTGCCAGACGATGGCATTGTGAACGGGCTCACCTGTGGCGCGATCCCAGACCACAGTGGTTTCGCGCTGGTTTGTGATGCCGATACCGGCGATCTGATCGGGTGTGACGCCAGTGGTTTCCATCACCTCGCGGCAGACGGCCAGCACACTGGTCCAGATTTCCTCGGCGTCGTGTTCGACCCAGCCTTCTTGTGGGAAGTGCTGGGTGAATTCCTGCTGCGCCGTGCCTGCGCGCTGCATGTCTGCGTCGAACAGAATTGCCCGCGATGATGTGGTGCCCTGATCAATGGCAAGAATATAGGTCACGCCTGCGCCCCTCCCGTGTCGTTTTGCGGGACTTTAGCGCAAACAATGACAGACGTGCCAGTGCGTTCATACAGGAATATTGTCGATCAGCCGCACACCATCTGCCCAGGCTGCGGCAAACAACCGGGCAGGCTGGGTTACATGGGTCAGAGGCTCCAGCGTTTCGGCGCAGCGCAGTTGCACATACTCCACCTGCGTGAATCCGGCGGCCAGCAGATCGGCCTCGGCTTGTACCGCCAACTGATCGAACTGCGCGCCATCTTTCAGGGCATTGGCTAGGTCCCGCATGATGCGGTGTTTGTTGGCGGCGATATCCAGCCCTTCGGGCGACAGGCGCAGATTGCGTGAGGACATGGCCAGACCGGACGGCTCGCGCACCGTGGGGCAGCCGACAACTTCGGTCGGAACGTTCAGATCGCGGGCCATGCGGGTCACGATCATCAACTGCTGATAGTCTTTTTCCCCGAAATAGGCTCGATCAGCCTGCGTTTGCAGGAACAGCTTGGCCACGACCGTGGCGACGCCGTCAAAATGGCCGGGGCGGAATTCACCCTCCATCACATCGGTCAGCCCTGCGACGGAGACGGTGGTGGCAAAACCCTGCGGATAGATTTCTTCGGGTTCCGGAACATAGATCGCGTCGACACCGTAAGGCGCCAATTTCTGCGCATCCTCGTTTTCGGTGCGTGGATATTTCTCAAGATCTTCGGGGTTGTTGAACTGTTTGGGGTTCACGAAGATCGTCACCACCACGCGGTCACAACCTGCCTTGGCGGCCTCGACCAGAGACAAGTGGCCCTGATGCAATGCACCCATGGTCGGGACAACGCCGATCACCTCGCTCTGGCGCTTCCAGTCCGAGGTCAGAGCACGCAGGTCGGCCAGACGGCGCAGAATTGGGGCAGTCATGTATTGGGTCCTTTGGTCGGGGCCTGATCGGCAAAGACATGTTCGTCCGCCGGAAAGCTTCTTGCGCGCACCTCGGCGGCGTATTCGGCAATGGCGGCTTCGGCCAAGGGGCCAAGCTCCGCATAGCGTTTGACGAATTTCGGTTTGAAGGCGGTGAAAAAGCCGACCATGTCGTCCACGACCAGAATCTGTCCGTCGCATCCGGCCGATGCCCCGATGCCGATCGTCGGGATGGCGATTTCAGCCGTGATCTGATCAGCCAGACCTTGCGGTACTTTTTCCAGCACCACCGAGAACGCACCCGCGTCCGCAACGGCCCGGGCATCGGCAAGAACGGCCTCGGCCTGATCGTCGCGACCCTGAACCTTGTATCCACCCAGCGTGTTGATCGATTGCGGTGTCAAACCAATATGCGCCATCACCGGGATACCGCGCTTGACCAGAAAGCGGACAGTCTCGGCCATTTCGACGCCGCCCTCCAGCTTGACCGCACCAGCGCTGGTTTCCGACATCAGCCGGGCGGCGTTGCGGAAGGCCTCAGAGGGTGAGTGCTCATAACTGGCAAAGGGCATGTCGATGACCATCATCGCCTTGTTCAGGCCACGGGAAACGGCCTGACCGTGCATCACCATCATCTCCATCGTCACGCCCAGCGTTGATTCCAACCCATGCAGCACCATGCCAACGCTGTCGCCCACCAGGACAAAATCGCAGTGGTCATCCATCAACCGCGCCATCGGTGTTGTATAGGCGGTCAGGCTGACCAGAGGATCGCCACCTTTTCGGGCGCGAATATCCTCGGCGTTCGGGGCTTTTTTGCGGGCCGTGGCGCTCATCGTCGCTCCTCCGGTTGTCATGTTGCAGCGCGGCATAGCAGAAGGGAACGGGCTATAGAAACCCCGGTTGCGCGAACATTTCCTTGAATGACCTAAGGTTTAAAGGGAAATTGGTTACAGAAAGGCCCAAAAAATCACAGGGTTCCATGATTCAGTGGGGAGATATTTACATGACAAAGCAGACATTTCGGTCCTTTGCATCGGTGCTGGCAGTCAGCGCCAGCCTGTTTGGCACACAGGTTTTCGCCAAATCCGACATTACGATCGCGATGCAGCTTGAGCCGCCGCATCTGGACCCGACCAGCGCCGCAGCGCAAGCCATCGATTCGGTGGTTTATACCAATATCTTCGAAGGCCTGACCCGCTTTATGGGCGACGGATCGGTGGTCCCGGGCCTGGCGGAAAGCTGGGAGATTTCGGATGACGGCACAGTCTATACCTTCAAGCTGCACGATGGAGTGACTTTCCACGACGGCACCACGATGGACGCCGAGGACGTCAAGTTCAGTCTGGATCGCGCCCGGTCAGAGGACAGCGCAAACGCGCAAAAAGCCCTGTTCGCCGGGATCGAAAATGTCGAGGTCGTCGACCCGCTGACCGTTAAGGTGACCCTGTCTGAACCGAATGGCAATTTCCTGTTCAATCTGGCCTGGGGTGACGCGGTGATCGTTGCGCCCGAGAGTATTGAAAACATCAAGACCAACCCGGTTGGAACCGGAGCCTTTACCTTTGGTGAATGGGTGCAGGGCGACAGCATCACGCTGAACCGGAACCCGGAATATTGGGGTGAACAGCCTGCGTTAGAGACTGCTACGTTCAAATTCATCTCGGACCCGACGGCGGCTTTCGCGGCGATGATGGCTGAGGATATCGATGTGTTCGACAATTTCCCGGCCCCGGAAAACCTGCCGCAATTCGAGGCGGATCCGCGCTTTCAGGTGCTTGTCGGCTCGACGGAAGGAGAGACCATCTTGTCCACCAACAACAAGATGCCGCCCTTCGATGACATCATGGTGCGGCAAGCGTTGGCCCACGCCATCGACCGCCAGGCGATCATTGATGGCGCGATGTTTGGCTATGGCACGCCCATCGGCACCCATTTCGCGCCACACAATCCGGCCTATGTCGATCTGACCGGGAATTCGGCCTATGATCCCAAGAAAGCAGCGGAATTGCTGGCCGATGCGGGCTATGCCGACGGGTTTGAAACCACACTGCACCTGCCGCCCCCATCTTACGCGCGGCGCGGAGGTGAGATCGTGGCAGCGCAGCTTGCCGAGGTTGGGATCACGGCCAATATCATCAATGTTGAATGGGCCCAATGGCTTGAGACTGTATTCAAGGGCAAGGATTTTGGCCTGACCATCGTCAGCCATACCGAGCCGATGGATATCGGTATCTATGCGCGGCCTGACTATTATTTCCAGTATGACAGCACCGATTTTCAGGCGCTGATGGATACGTTGAATTCGACCACGGACCCCGAAGAACGCACCCGCCTGCTGGGCGAGGCGCAGCGTCTGATTTCGGACGACTACGTCAACGGGTACCTGTTCCAGCTGGCCAAGCTGGGCGTGGCCAAAGCCGGAGTGCAGGGGCTTTGGAAAAACGCACCTACGGCAGCAATTGACCTGACACAGATCAGCTGGTCCGAGTAATCTGGGGCAGGGACCCATAGTTCAGGGTCCCTGCGTCTTGTGTATTGAGTAAACTAGCGATGACTTTGTTTCGTGCCCTGACCCTGACCATTTTGACCGCCGCGATGATGGCAGCGTCGCTGGGGCCGGTCAGAGCGCAGAACATTCTCGACAATCGGTTGGACGTTCTGGTCGGCACACCCGAGAATCCATTGGACGTCGGGATCGGCATCAAGATCGATCAGATCACCAGCGTCGACCAGAAGGCCGAGAATTACGGCGCTGTTGTCGTGCTGCGTGTGGAATGGACCGACCCGGCGCTGGCTTTTGATCCACAAGAAGTGGGGCGGGATATTCGGGTGTTTAATCCCCCGGCGCTGGCCGATCACGCCGCAGAGATCGGGACTGTGGTGCCCGCCTTCGTTATTCACAATCAACAATCCAACAAGTGGATTCACGAATCCGCAGCCTCATTGCGGTACGATGGGCGTGTGCTGTACGTCGAAAAATCCTCGCTGACATTGCAGGCACCGCATTTTGATTTTCGCAAATACCCCTTCGACACACAGGAATTCCATTTCGAGGTCGTCTCGATCTTTCCGTCCCAATATGTGTCCTATTACCCGCTGGAAGAGTTCTCGGGCCTTGGGGATTTGCTGGGCGAGGAGGAGTGGATTCTTGAAAATGCGCGAATTGAGACCTCTCAGGTGACCGGCTTGTCCGGACAGGACAGCGATCAGGTCGCTCTGGTGTTTGAGGGGCACCGGCACCTGACCTACTACGTTATCCGAGTGTTCCTGCCGATGCTGGTGCTGATCACGGTCGGTTGGGCGCTGTTTTTTCTGGATGAATATCGTCGGCGGATCGAAATCGCGGGGGGCAATCTGCTGGTGTTTGTGGCCTTCAACTGGGCCATATCCGCGGACCTGCCAAAGTTGGGCTATCTGACTTTTCTGGATTTCATTCTTCAGTGCATGTTCCTGATGACCGGGGCGCTGATCGTGTTCAATGTCGCCCTGCGCAAGCTGAAGGTCTCGGGCCGCGAGACAGGCGCGCGCAAGCTGGACAATTACGCGATCAAGTGGATCTATCCGCTGGGCTATGCCGCGATCGTCGGTTACGCGGTATTTGCCTATCTTCTGGTGCCATAGGTGCTGGACCCGCGCCACATGTGACCCTAACGTGGCCTCAATGCTTCGCTATGCCCTCAAACGTCTGATATCGCTGATAATCAGCCTGGCTGTTGCCTCGGTGGTGATCTTCGCCGTGATTGAGGTGGCACCGGGTGATCCGGCATCCTTCATGCTGGGTGTCAACGCGCAGGAAGATACGCTGGCCGCCCTGCGGGCAGAACTGGGTTTGGATGTTTCCAAGGTTCAGCGTTATTTCAATTGGATCGGCGGGATGGTTGTGGGGGATTTCGGTACGTCCTACACCTATCGCACACCTGTTTCGCAGATGATCGCGGACCGGATGTGGGTCTCTTTGCCCTTGGCGCTGTATGCTCTCACGCTCTCTACTGCGATCGCATTTCCGGTGGGCATCTACGCCGCCGCGCGTCGGGGAAAACCGGGTGATCTAACGGTGATGGGAGCGACACAGCTGGGGATCGCGGTGCCAAATTTCTGGTTCGCGATGATGCTGGTCCTGATCTTCGCGATCAACCTGCGCTGGTTCAACGCCGGAGGGTTCGCAGGCTGGGACAAGGGCGTCTGGACAGGACTGCATTCCTTGACGTTGCCTGCCGTCGCGCTGGCCCTGCCACAGGCCGCCATTCTGGCGCGGGTCATGCGGTCGTCCCTTCTGGATATCCTGGGCGAGGATTTCATGCGCACCGCGCGGGCCAAAGGGCTTTCGCGCCGTCAGGCGCTGTGGCGGCACGGGGTGCGCAATGCGCTGATCCCGGTCCTGACCATCATAGGGCTGCAGTTTTCCTTCCTATTGGCGGGATCGATCATCATCGAACAGGTCTTCTATCTGCCCGGCCTCGGACGGCTGGTGTTTCAGGCGATCTCGGCCCGCGATCTGATCGTGGTTGAATCCGTGGTCATGCTGTTGGTCTTTGCCGTTATCACCGTGAATTTTCTGGTCGATCTGGCCTACGCTGCCGTTGATCCAAGGTTAAGGAGCCGGACATGAGCCGCAACCTGATCCTTGGCGCATGCCTGTCATCGCTGGTCCTGCTGGCAGCGCTGGTGTCATTTGTCTGGACACCCTACGACTACGCCGCGCTGAACATTCCTGACAAGCTGAAACCGCCAAACGCGCAGCACTGGTTCGGCACGGATCATTTTGGCCGCGACATGTTCTCGATGATCATGGTCGGCGCGCGCACCTCTATTGCGGTGGCACTGGTGGCGGTTGGTATCGGCATGGCGCTGGGCGTGCCCCTTGGCCTGACAGCCGCCGCGCGCAAGGGATCCTGGCTGGACGAGTTGATCATGCGCGGAAACGATCTGGTCTTTGCCTTCCCTTCGCTGGTCATTGCAATCCTGATCACTGCCGTGTTCGGCGCCGGAGCCATCAACGCCATCATCGCAATCGGTATCTTCAATGTCCCTGTCTTCGCGCGGATCACCCGTGGTGCTGCCCTATCTTTGTGGGAGCGCGAATTCATCCTTGCAGCGCGCGTCTCGGGCAAAGGGGCTGCACGGATATCGGCCGAGCATATCCTGCCCAATGTGGCCAACCTGCTGATCGTTCAGGGGACTATCCAGTTCTCACTGGGAATTCTGGCGGAGGCTGGCCTGTCCTATGTTGGTCTGGGGGCGCAACCACCGACGCCCAGCTGGGGCCGAATGCTGGCTGACGCGCAGACGATGTTCAGTTTTGCCCCGCATTTGGCTCTGATTCCCGGTCTGGCGATTATCGTCACGGTCCTGGGGCTGAACCTCTTGGGCGACGGATTGCGCGATTGGCTGGACCCCCGGATCAGGGTGGCGCGCGTATGAGTTTGCTTCAGATCGAAAACCTGTCGCTGTCCATTCACGGGACGGACATCCTGAACCAGGTTAACTTGTCCATCGCACCGGGTCAGATCGTGGCGGTGACGGGGGAAAGTGGATCGGGCAAGTCGATGACGGCGCTCGCGGTGATGCAGCTTTTGCCGAACGGGGCTGAAACGGATGGCACCATTCGATTGAACGGCCTTGATCTGCTGAAACTTCCTGAGGATGATATGTGCGCCCTGCGTGGCGCCTCGATTGGCATGGTGTTTCAGGAACCGATGACCGCCCTGAACCCTGTCAAAACCATCGGAGATCAGGTGATGGAAACCATCCTGATCCACAAGGCCATGCCGCGCGCGCAGGCCCGCGACCGAGCTGAGGAAGTTCTGACCCGCGTCGGATTGCCAACGGATCGGTTTCCCCTGTCACGCTTTCCGCACGAATTGTCCGGTGGCCAGCGCCAACGCGTCGTGATCGCCATGGCCATCGCCTTGCGCCCCAAACTTCTGATCGCGGACGAACCGACCACCGCGCTGGACGTGACAACGCAGGCGCAAATTCTTGATCTGCTCAAAGGATTGGTTTCAGAATTTGGCATGGGCCTGCTGATGATCACCCATGATCTGGCCGTCGTTGCGGACATGGCCGATCAGATCGTTGTGATGCGTCATGGCGAAGTGGTTGAATCCGGTGCGACCGGTCATCTGTTGCGCCACATGCAGCATCCATACACTCGCATGCTGTTCGAGGCCTCGGGCCATCAGGTGGCGTTGCCCGAAACCGCGCAATCGCAACCGCTGCTTGAGGTGACCAATGTCGTGCGCGACTACCGATTGCCTCGGAAACGTCTGTTCGATATGCCACAGCAACACCGGGCCGTGGATAGCGTCAGCTTTACCCTCAACCGAGGCGAGCGCCTGGGGTTGGTCGGAGAATCTGGATGCGGAAAATCGACCCTAACACGGGCGATTTTGGGGCTGGAGGAAGTTCAGGGCGGCGATATTCGACTGGACGGCCAACCAGTATTTTCCGGCCACAAGCCCAATCTGGCGGTGCGCCGCAAGATGCAGGTGGTCTTTCAGGACCCCTATGGCAGTTTCAACCCGCGTCATCGCGTTGCCCGCCTGGTAACTGAGCCGTTTCACCTGCTCGACTCCCCACCAAAAGGAAGGGAAATGGAGGACCGGATCGCAGAAATGCTGACGGCCGTGGGTCTGAGCCCGGATGACATGGGAAAGTACATCCATGAGTTTTCGGGCGGTCAACGGCAGCGGATCGCCATCGCGCGTGCCTTGATCATCCGCCCGGAACTGATCCTGTTTGATGAGGCGGTCTCGGCCCTGGACGTGTCGGTCCGGGCGCAGATCCTCGATCTGTTGGCCGAATTGTGCGAAGCCTATGACTTGACCTACCTGTTCATCAGCCACGATCTGAGCGTCGTTCGTACCATTACCGATCGCGTTATGGTGATGCGGGCTGGTAAGATTGTGGAAGAAGGGAACACGGAAACCGTCTTTTCTGATCCGCAACACCAATACACGAAAGACCTGATCAATGCTGCGCCGGTTTTGCCGGATATTGGTCAGGACGTAGCATGATAACCCTGTTTTAGAGCCGAATTAGGAGTGTCACATGTCCAGCCCTCTTTGGTTTGATCCCAGCCTTTGTCTGATTGGCGGCAATTGGATTGCGCTTGCGTCGCAAAAGACTTTGCCGCTGATCAACCCTTCGGACGGTTCGGAAATCTCCCGGATCGCAGCGGGTGATACGCAGGATGTGGACGCGGCCGTCACCGCGGCACAGGCCGCGCTTGATGGTGAATGGGGGCGCATGACGGCGCTGGAACGCGGCCGCATCCTGACCCGACTGGGGCAGTTGGTGACCGCTCGCGTTGATGAATTGGCGGCGCTTGAGGCCATGGATGTGGGCAAGCCGCTGACTCAGGCGCGGGCAGATGCCGTGGCTCTGGCGCGGTATTGTGAATTCTACGGTGGCGCTGCGGACAAGGTCATGGGCGAGACCATTCCGTACTTGGACGGTTATACCGTCTATACTTTGCGTGAGCCGCACGGCGTGACAGGGCATATCGTGCCGTGGAACTATCCAATGCAGATCATTGGCCGTTCAGTCGGTGCCGCGCTGGCGATGGGCAATGCGTGTGTTCTGAAACCTGCGGAAGAGGCCTGCCTGACCGCGCTGGCCTTTGCGCATCTGGCACAAGAGGCTGGTTTGCCCGCCGGCGCCTTGAATGTTGTACCCGGTTTGGGGGCCGAGGCCGGGGCTGCGCTGTCGGGTCATCCGGGCGTGCACCATATCTCGTTTACCGGTTCGGTCGCCACTGGGGCGTTGGTCCAGCAGGCTGCGGGGCGAAACGTCGTGCCGGTGACGTTGGAGCTTGGAGGGAAGTCGCCGCAGCTGGTCTTTGACGATGCCGATTTGGATGCCGCCCTGCCATTTCTGGTGAACGCCGGGATCCAGAACGCAGGACAGACCTGTTCGGCCTCGTCGCGCATCCTGGTGCAGCGGGGTGTATATGAACAGGTCCGGCAACGAATGGCTGAAGCCTATGTGGGTCTGACCGTTGGCCCTGCGCAGGACGATCTGCGGGTTGGCCCGTTGATATCTGCCCGTCAAAAGGACATCGTTTCTGGCTTTCTGGCCAAAGGCGCGAATCTGGCGGTTGCCGGACAAGGGCGGATCGTCGACGGAGCCCCGTCAGAGGGGGCATATGTTTTACCCACCCTATTTGCTGACGTTCCGCCCGACCACACACTGGCCAAAAATGAAATCTTTGGCCCGGTTCAGGTTCTGATCCCGTTTGACACCGAAGATGACGCGATCCGAATAGCCAACGGTACCGATTACGGGCTGGTCGCCAGCATTTGGACCCGCGACGGGGCACGGCAGATGCGGTTGGCAAAACGTCTGCACTCGGGGCAGGTGTTTATCAATAACTATGGCGCAGGCGGCGGGGTAGAACTGCCGTTTGGTGGCGTGGGCAAATCCGGCCATGGCCGCGAAAAGGGTTTTGAGGCGCTTTATGGGTTCTCACAGCTCAAAACGGTCGCAGCTTACCATGGTTAGAGCCTAAACGATGACCTTGATCGCCTCTTGTGCACCCACTCCAAACACGCGTTTATAGCGTTCGATCTCATCCTTGGGACCCATCGCCTTTTCGGGGTTGTCCGACAGTTTCACAGTTGGCCGACCATTGGCGGAAACCGCTTTGCAGACCAGAGAGAACGGCGCCAGCGCATCATTTGGCACAAGCCCACGGAAATCGTTGGTCAGCAATGTGCCCCAGCCAAATGACACCTTGGTCCGTTGGGCAAACTGCGTGTGCAGTTCGCGGATCTTGTCGACATCCAGACCGTCCGAGAAAATCACGCGCTTTTCCATCGGGACTTCGCCGCGCGATTTCCACCATTTGATTGCTGTTTCCGCGCCCGCAGCCGGATCGCCGCTGTCGATCCGGATACCGGTCCATCCCGCCAGCCAGTCTGGCGCGCGATCCAGAAAACCTTCAGTCCCATAGGTGTCAGGCAGAATGATGCGCAGATTGCCGTCATGTTCCTCGTGCCAATCGCTGAGAACGTCATAGGGCGCTTGCGCCAGTTCAGAGTCGTCTTCGGCCAGGGCGCTATATACCATGGGCAATTCGTGTGCATTGGTGCCGATGGCCTCAACTTCACGCCGCATGGCGATCAGACAGTTCGATGTGCCGGTAAAGGCCGGACCCAGCCCTTCGATCATGGCCTGGACGCACCAGTCCTGCCACAGGAAGCTGTGTCTGCGGCGGGTCCCGAAATCGGCGATGCCAAGTCCGTCAATTTCCCGGAGATTCTCGATTTTCTCCCAAACGCGGGTCATGGCGCGGGCATAAAGCACCTGCAGCTCGAACCGCCGCATGTCGTTCAGCACCGCGCGCGAGCGTAACTCCATCAAAACCGCCAGGGCAGGGATTTCCCACAGCATGACCTCGTGCCACTTGCCCTCGAATGTCAGCTCGTACTGATCACCCTTCCGTTCCAGGTGATAAGGTGGCAGGCGCAGGTTTTCGAACCATTCCATGAAATCCGAGCGGAACATCTGGCGTTTGCCATAGAACGTGTTCCCCCGCAGCCAGGTACTTTCCCCCCGGCTGAGGCTGAGCGAGCGGATATGGTCCAGCTGCTCGCGCAACTCGCCTTCGTCGATGAGTTTGGCCAATGGAATGTGATTCGACCGGTTAATCAGCGAAAAAGCCACGTCCGTTTGGGGCTTATTTCGAAACACTGACTGGCACATCAGCAGTTTGTAGAAATCTGTGTCGATTAAAGACCGTACAATCGGGTCAATCTTCCATTTATGATTGTACACACGCGTCGCAATATCGACCATGGGGAACTCCTGCGATTTCCAGTGTTAGATCAATCGGTGCGTGGATTGGCAAGAGTCGCTAGAATGATGACAATGACAAGGTCAGGTCACAATCCGAGCATATTGTGTGATCTTTTCACCGTTTAGTGAAAAGAAAGGGATGGTTGAACGAGGTTAAGTTGGTGAATGGTTCTCGAGTACGATTTTGACATCGTTGTTGGTGAACAGCGGGATATAGACCCCAATTCAGGGCAATCCGACGCGTCGAGCGGCGCGGGGGTACGCGCGCGGTTTCGGAATGTCAAAACCGCAGACGCCCTGAGAGCTGCGTCGCCGAAAATCCGTAAGATCTTTCAGGATGCCGGTTTCGATCTGGAATCCACTGGCAGTGACCAGAGCCATGGGTTCTATCCTCCCCGGGATGCAGCCGAACGTGAGCGGATTTTACGCGCGTTATTCGCCAATATTCGCGAAATGGGAATTCAGGGCGAGTATTGCGGCGAGTTCGATTTCCATGGCTTTTTGGACGACGTCAGAACGGCCAAACCGCGCAATGGTCAACGCCAGACAGTCGAAAATTGGACACCTAACCCACGCTATAAATCACCTGCGACGCCGGAGCGCCGGACATTGCCGGGACGAATTGGCATCGCATTAGGACTGGCGGTGATCTTGTTTGCAGTGCTCAGGTATCTTGCCGAAAAAGGTTCCGCGCCTTAGATCAGCTTAACGCCAGCATCACGCATCGCAGCCTCTGCCGCTGCCAAAGAACCGTCGAGGTCAATCGCCCGGCAAGCATCCAAACGAACGGTGACGTCAAAACCCAGCCGGGCTGCATCTACGGCTGAGAAATGCACGCAGAAATCCGTCGCCAGACCAACAAGGGTCAGCTTGGTGATGCCGCGTGATTTCAAATACCCTTCCAATCCAGTCGGTGTCTTCTGATCGTTTTCGAAAAACGCCGAGTAACTGTCGATGCCGGGCCGAAACCCTTTTCGAATGACCAGATCAGCGTGCGTTTTCAGGTCCGGATGAAAGCTTGCGCCTTCGGTGCCCTGAACACAGTGATCCGGCCACAGAACCTGTGGTCCGTAATGCATGTCGGTCACGTCAAAGGGGCCCTTGTCGTCATGTTCGCTGGCGAAGGATGAATGCCCGGCCGGGTGCCAGTCCTGCGTCAGGATCACGGTGTCGAACTCGTCCATCATCGCGTTGATGGGCGCTACGATTTCGTCGCCTCCGGGTACGGCCAGCGCTCCGCCGGGGCAAAAGTCGTTTTGAACGTCGACTACAATCAGGGCATGGGTCATCGGGGTCTCCTCGCATTGTCTTATCGGTAGGGGGCTGGGCGGTAGGCGTCAATCCGGTCCCTTGCGACTCTTGATCAGCAGGTTTAGACCGCGCGCATGTATACGATCGCTGCTCTTTATCACTTTACCCGTTTCGCGGATCACGTTGCCTTGCGCGAACCGCTGCTGGATCTTTGCCGTGCGCAATCGGTGAAAGGTACACTGTTGCTGGCCGCCGAGGGAATTAACGGCACCATCGCCGGACCCCGCGCCGGGATCGATGCGGTTCTGGCCCATATCAAGGCTCTGCCCGGATGCGCCGATCTTGAGTGGAAAGAGGCGACTTCCGACCACCCGCCCTTTGGCAAGATGAAGGTACGCCTGAAGAAAGAGATCGTTACCATGGGCCAGCCGGATGTCGATCCGCGCGCCCGCGTCGGCAACTATGTCGAGCCCGAGGATTGGAACGATCTGATCCGATCCGATGATGTGGTGGTGATCGACACACGTAACGACTATGAGGTGGCGATTGGTACGTTTGAGGGCGCGATAGACCCTGAAACGGCCAGTTTCCGCGATTTCCCGCAATGGTGGGAAAAAAACAAGGACCGCTTTCACAACAAGCGCGTGGCCATGTTCTGCACCGGCGGCATCCGCTGTGAGAAATCGACCAACTACCTGCTGGGGCAGGGGGTCGAGGACGTGTATCACCTAAAGGGCGGCATCCTACGCTATCTCGAAGAGATGCCTGCCGAGGACAGCACCTGGCAGGGTGAGTGCTTCGTCTTCGACAACCGCGTCTCCGTCGGGCACGGGCTGGTCGAAGGGCCGCACAATCTGTGCCACGGCTGCCGCCGTCCGATCCTGCCCGAGGACATGAAGCGGCCGGAATACGAGCATGGCGTATCGTGCCATCAATGTATCGATGAGACCTCGGAAGCCGACAAAGCCCGTTTTCGCGAGCGTCAGAAACAGATCCTGCTGGCGCGTCGGCGCGGTCAGGAACATCTTGGGACCGAATAGTCGCCAATTGTTAAGGGTTGCGGGCGCAAGCCTGATTCCTGATGATCCTGTCAGGCCTTAAACACCGGAGAGTCCATGCACAGCGACCCGAAAACCCTGGATGAATGGAAGTCGACACTGGTCGCAGCTCTTGGTCTGGTCATTGTCAGCTTTCTGGCATGGTATGGGTTTTCACGGCTGAGCGAGGCCACCGCGGGTGACAGGATCGGTACAGCGACAACCGTGTTGCTGGTGCTCTGGCTGATTTCGCAAACCTGGTACTACATGACTCAGGTTAAATCGCCCAAGCGGCAGCTGTTGCTGATGGGAATCTCTTTTATTCAGGTCGTCCCGTTCCTGTTCGCGGCTGTTTACGGATCGTTCGGGTACTACGATCTATGTGTTGTCGGCGCAAAGGGGCCATCGGATGTTCTGTACTTCTCGTATGTAACCTTCACGACCGTCGGCTTTGGCGATCTGCACCCCGCGGGTCTGTGCCGGGGGCTGGCCGTGGCCGAGGCGATCACCGGATATATTCTGCTTGGATTGTTCGTTGCGGCCGCAGTCGGAATCTATGCCCGCAGCCACACCCGAACGTGACAGGCTATTTGTTGTGGTCGATCCACAGGGACATCGCGTGCTTGTCCCGAAAACACTCTGACGGAATCGGTCGACGTTTGGTGCGGGAAATCCGCTCGGCAAAGGCAACCTGCTTACCGGTCGGGTAATTCGCAAAGGGGGACGTGTCGACGGATTTATGGGCGGAAATCCAGGCGGACATCGACCTGCGATCCCGTTGCGCTTCGACCGGGATTTCCAAAGCTGACTGCTGCGCGATGGCGCGGGCATAGCGCATTTGCCGGTCCGTAACAGGCAGCAGGTGGTAGTCGTTTGTCGGTCCGCCAAGGACGGATTCTCGGGTCGTATGGGCCATCGGGTGATCCTCTGACTATGTAGAACATAAATGGAACATTAACCTTTTGTTTCAAGAGGGGGCCGTTATGACTCGGCAGGAATTTGCCAGCTAATGGCTTTATTGACTGGTCAATCAATAAAAGATAAACGCGATTTGAACCGTATCAGCGCCCGGCTCAGACGGCGCTTTCGAAACAAAAAAGGACCCGTCATGAAATTCCAGCCCAAGGCGAGCCATTTCATCAACGGCGAGTATGTCGAAGATACCAGCGGCGCACCAATCGACGTGATTTACCCCGCCACGGGTGAAGTCATTGCGCGCCTGCACTCGGCAACGCCTGATATCGTGAATCAGGCTCTAAGCAGCGCAAAAAACGCGCAAGCAGAATGGGCCGCCATGTCCGGAACCGAACGCGGACGGGTTTTGCGTCGCGCTGCGGACATCATGCGCGACCGCAATCGCGAGCTTTCGATCCTTGAGACCCACGACACCGGCAAACCGTTGCAGGAAACTCTGGTGGCGGATGCAACCTCGGGCGCGGACGCGCTGGAGTATTTCGGTGGCCTGGCCGCGTCGCTGACAGGTGAGCATATCCCGCTGGGGGGTGGCGACTTTGTCTACACCATTCGTGAAGCGCTGGGCGTTTGTGTTGGTATCGGCGCATGGAACTATCCGACCCAGATCGCCTGCTGGAAAGGCGCCCCGGCGCTGGCCTGCGGTAATACGATGGTTTTCAAACCCTCCGAGACTACGCCTTTGTCGGCCCTGCAAGTGGCAGAGATTCTGATCGAGGCCGGTGCGCCCAAAGGTGTTTACAATGTCGTGCAGGGCTATGGCGACGTCGGTGCATCGCTTGTGACTGACCCGCGCGTGGCCAAGGTGTCGCTGACCGGCTCGGTGCCGACGGGCCGCAAGGTCTATGCTGCTGCCGCCGACGGCATGAAACATGTGACGATGGAGCTGGGTGGTAAATCCCCGATGATCGTGTTCGATGACGCAGATATCGAAAACGCTGTGTCGGGCGCGATTCTCGGCAACTTCTATTCTTCGGGACAGGTGTGTTCGAACGGTACCCGAGTCTTTGTACAAAAAGGTATCAAGGAAGCCTTCCTCAAGCGCCTCTCGGAACGTCTCGCAACGGCGAAAATTGGCGATCCGCTGGATGAGGACGTCAATTTTGGTCCAATGGTCAGCGAAAACCAGATGAACATCGCGCTGAGCTATGTCGAAAAGGGCAAGGCCGAGGGCGCGCGTCTGGTCTTTGGCGGCGAGCGAATTGATGGCGACGGTTTCTACATGCAGCCAACCGTGTTCGCGGATGTGGCGGACGACATGACCATCGCGCGGGAAGAAATCTTTGGCCCGGTCATGTCCGTGCTGGATTTCGAAACCGAAGAAGAGGTGATGGCCCGTGCGAATGACACCGAATTCGGTCTGGCCGCCGGTGTATTCACCAACGACCTGACCCGTGCGCACCGCATCGTGGCCGGGTTCGAGGCAGGCACCTGCTATATCAACACCTATAACCTTGCACCGGTGGAGGCTCCGTTCGGTGGTTCTAAAATGTCAGGTGTCGGGCGCGAGAACTCGAAACTGGCGATCAATCACTTCAGCGAAATGAAGACAGTCTACGTTTCGATGAACAACGTCGAAGCGCCGTACTGACCAAAACCGGCTATCAGGGTTCTGTTCCCGACATTTGACGTCGGGAACAGAGCATAAGCTGCTTTCGACCTGTGGCTGACTTCTGCCAAGGGGCGCTGATTTCGGCGCCGGCGGCAGGAGATCAAGTTCATGAAAACGCACGCACAGGCCGTAGTGATCGGTGGAGGCTTGGCTGGTTGTTCGATTCTGTACCATCTGGCCAAGCTCGGCTGGCGGGACGTTGTCCTGCTTGAGCGGGACGAACTGACGTCAGGTTCGACCTGGCACGCGGCGGCCAACATTCACGGGCTGCACGACAACAACAACATCACCCGGATCCAGCATTATACGATGAACCTGTATAAGGAGCTGGAGCAGGAAACGGGCCAAAGCTGTGGCGTTTTCCAACCCGGGTCGCTGTATCTGGCGCAGACTGAAGATCGAGAGCACCAACTGCGCCTGCAAGAGGCGAAGGCTCGGTTCTACGGCCTGAATTTCTATGAGGTCAGCCGCGAACAGGCGATGGAGTTGCACCCTCTGGCGCAGTTCGACGATATCCGCTGCATCATGTACGAACCCGACGGCGGCAATGTGGATCCGTCGGGCGTGCCACATGCCTATGCGGCCGGTGCACGTGCCATGGGTGCCACGATCGAGCGTTTTTGCCCTGTGTTTGGCACTGAACAACAGCCCGACGGATCTTGGATCGTGCGCACCGAAAAAGGTGACATTCATACGCAGTGGGTGGTGAACGCCGCCGGTCTCTGGGGTCGCGAAGTGGCGGCCTTGGCCGGTTTGACCTTGCCGCTGCAGCCGACAGAACACCAGTATTTCGTGACCGAATCCATCGACGAGGTCGCCAATCTGGGTCGCCGTTTACCCTCGATCGCGGATCGGGATGGCGAGTACTATTTCCGACAGGAAGGCAACGGGCTGCTGATTGGCGCCTATGAGAAGGACATGAAGTTCTGGGCCGAAGATGGCACGCCGCTGGATTTTGCCCACGATCTGTTCCCCGACGATCTGGACCGGATCATGGAAAACGTGATCCGCGCTACCGAACGTGTGCCGGTTGCTGCCACCGCCGGGGTCAAACGGGTAATCAACGGTCCGATGATCTGGTCGCCCGATTCCAGCGCGCTTTGGGGTCCGGTACCCGAGCTGAAGAACTATTTCCTTTGCGGTGGCCTGATCCCCGGCTTCTCGCAATCGGGTGGTCTTGGTCTGCTGGCGGCGCAATGGATGATTGAGGGCGAGCCGCAATACGACATGTTCGCCTGGGATCTGGCCCGGTTTGGCGACTGGGCGGACAAGAAGTTCACCAAGGCGCGGGTCGAGGATCAGTATACCCACCGTTTCGCCATCCATTTCCCGAACGAAGAACGCAGCGCAGGCCGTCCGGCCCGCGTGCGCCCCGCGTACCAGATGCAAAAGGACATGGGCTGCGTCTTTGGTCTGAACTGCGGCTGGGAACATCCGCTGTGGTTTGCCGATCAGCCGGGTACGGAAGAGACAATCGGCTTTACCCGCCAAAACTGGTGGGACCCGGTGGGTCGCGAGGTAAAGATGCTGCGCGAGAGCGTCGGCGTGATCGACATCTCGAACTTTGCCAACTACGTGATCAAGGGACCGGGTGCGCATGAATGGCTGGACCAGTTGGTTGCCAACCGGGTTCCGACCGTGGTTGGACGCTCTTGCCTGACACCGCTGATCTCGGTGCGCGGTGGCGTAGCTGGCGACTTTACAATCACCAAGGTGGCCGAGGACGAGTACATGATGATCGGCTCCGGCATGGCCGAGCGTTATCATCAGCGGTTTTTCAACATGATCGACCTGCCCGAGGGCACCACGTTCGAGGTGGCAACGGATCGGATCGCGGGCTTCAACATCGCAGGACCCAGATCGCGCGACCTGCTGCAGCGGCTGACCAATGCGGATCTGTCGAACGAAGCCTTCCGCTTCATGCGCTCGGCCACGATTGAGGTCGCGGGCGTGACCTGTCTGGCAATCCGCGTCAGCTTTACCGGCGACCTGGGGTGGGAGCTGCACTGCGCCGAAGAAGACCAGATCAGGCTCTATTCCGTGCTTCTTGAGGCGGCGAAGGAGTGCGACGGTGGTCCGGTTGGCGGTCGCGCACTGGGATCGCTGCGGATCGAGAAGGGCTATGGCTCATGGGGCCGCGAGTATTCTCAGGAATACTGGCCGCAGGAGGTCGGGCTGGCGGGGCTGATCAAGTTGGACAAGGATTTCCTTCACAAGGAAGCTTATCTGGCTATCAAGGACAACGCCGCGCGCGAGGTCCTGTCGATCTTCGAAGTCGACGTGACGGATGCTGATGCAACGGGGGGCGAGCCGGTCTTCACGCCAGGCGGCACTCCGGTGGGTCGCGTGACCTCGGGTGCCTACGGTTATTCGGTCGGCAAGTCCCTCGCCATCGGTTACGCCAATCCTGCTGTCGCCAAGCCGGGTGATACGGTGGAAATCTTCATCCTCGGTAGGCCTCATAAAGCCAAAATCCTCGCCGAACCGCCCTTTGATCCATTGGGACATCGGTTGCGCGACGTGGAACCCAAAGTCATGGAAACAGCCAAATGACCGGGACATTCGAGCGCGTCGCAGAGTTTGCCCTGAAAAGACCGGCGCATGAGATACCTGAAAGCGCCAAGGAATCCGCCGCCCTGATGATGCTGGACACAATGGGCATCCTGATTGCGTCCGGTCCGATGGAGGCTGGCGTAATCGCCCGGGATACGGCCGCGCTGCTCTATGGCAGCACCGAAGCGGCCTTTAGCACGCCGATGATGTTTGACGGCCGGTCAGTCAGCATGGCGGGCGCAGCTTATGCGGCGGCGACGCAGACCGACAATCTGGATGGGCATGACGGATACAACCCGACCAAAGGACATATCGGTGTTGTTGTGCTGCCCGCGTTGGTTTCACTTGGGGCGCATTGTCCTGAATTGTCCGGGCCCGAAGCTCTGGCTGCGGTTGTAACCGGATACGAAGTTGCGGGGCGCGCGGGTCTTTCGCTGCACGCTTCGGTCAGTGACTATCACACATCCGGCGCATGGAACGCGCTTGGGGTGGCGGCCATGGCGTCCCGGCTGCGCAAACACACAACCGAACAGTTTCGACAAGCTCTGGGGATTGCCGAATATCACGGCCCGCGCAGCCAGATGATGCGTGAAATCGCAAACCCAACGATGCTGCACGACGGATCGGGCTGGGGGGCAATGGTCGGCATCTCCTCTGCGATCCTGGCCGAGCGCGGTTTTACCGGCGCGCCAGCCATCACAATTGAGGCCGACGAGGTTGCGCCGCATTGGGCAGATCTGGGTCAGTTCTGGCAGGTCGAGCACCAGTATGTGAAACCCTATCCGATATGTCGTTGGGCCCATGCGGCTATTGACGGCGTTCGGGCGGTGATGATGGAGCATGACCTAACTCACGACCGGATCCAATCGATGCAGATCAACAGCTTTCACGAGGCTGCTTGCCTGTATGATGGGATGCCGGACACTACATCGCAGGCCCAGTATTCGCTGCCTTTTGCGGTGGCCGTTCAGGCGATCTATGGCCGGATCGGGGTCGAGCATATCTCGGGCGAAGGTCTAGCTGATCCGGTTGTGGCTGATTTGGTGCCGCGCATTAACGTCTCAGAGAGTGATCGGCACAGCATGAGATTTCCGAAAGGACGATGGGCGGATTCCAGTCTGAAATTGACCGATGGGTGTGTGTTAGAGTCTGGTGACATTCACGCGCGCGGTGGGCCCGAGGCGCCAATCAGCAGGGATGAGGTGATTGCCAAGTACACCGAGTTCGCGGCACCAGTCGTTGGCTCGGAACGTGCCGACGCGATCCGAACAGCAATTCTAGGTTGGACAGATCCCGCCTCCAGATTGTCAGACCTGATGCCCTTGGTCTTTGATCCATAGACCCCGAGGGCGACGGCTGTCAGGGTGTTTATATGACCAAGTTAACGCGCAACCAGCAGTTATGGGGCGGGAATCTGAGCGCTCCGGATTGGCGGGTCGGCTTTCCTATTGGCTTACCGCCGCCAGCAACTCAGAAATCCGTCGCCGCGTTTCTGAACTGTCCGCTAGCAAATTGTGCGCATCGGCCAAGGGTTTGTCCGGCACTCGGCCGGGTGCATCGGACAGGTACATCGTCGTTCGGTTTACCGCAGAATATTTTGTGCCCCGATCATCGTCGATCTCTTCGATGCGATCTGCCAGCCAGAAGAACCGATCGGCATCTTCGTCCTCTCCCGCAGCGCGCCAAAGCTCACCCGCGGACGCATAGTCGCCTATAGCCTGCATCGCCTGCCCTCTTAACAGTTGGGCGGTGTCCGACGGATCGTCGGCCAACTCCAGCATCGCTTGATGCGGCCTGGTTTGCAGCAAGGCAGCGCGGGCGCGCAACCGGGCCCTTTCGGCGCGCCGCGTTTTGTCTTGCGGCCGACCGGCAAGGTCCAGTGCAGCCTCTGCAAAGCCAAGCGTGACAAACCTCTCGGCCAATTTCACTGCGGTTTCGGTCGTCAGGTCCTGCCTTTGGCTGGTCGAAAAGGTCAAAGCCCGGCGCAGGAATGTCTCGTCGTCGGCACGTTCGGTCAGGATCTGAGCGACCCGGTTCAATGTTTCAATGCTCTCAACCTCTGACGGGTGGGGCACCAATAGATCCACCGCTTCGTCGAACTCATGGCTCAGGCTTAAGGCGACGATTTGCGTGCGCCACATGAGCGGCCCAAGGTCTGACCGGCGAAACTCCACTACGTACGCCGCCGCAAGATCAAGCTCCTGTGGGGATATCGACCCACGCTCTGACCATCGCTTGTCTACAAGACGCGCAAGAGCAAGTGGTGCCTCCATATCAGCATCAGAGGAGTTGATGACTTCGTTCAGCAGAGATTCGACCCTGGGACCATCGCCTTCAGCCGCCGCGACCTTGGCCTTGGCCTGCGACGTGTCGGTACTGACCACAGATTCGATCCGGTCGACTGCGCGCAAAACGCGTCGCGCGGCTTCCAGTTTGCCTGCATCCGTCAGAATTTCGGCCAGTGTTGGTCCGACGTGACGCCGTAGATGGTCTGGCAAACGTGCGAAGGACTGCTCGATCGACCGCAACTGAGCATTTTTTTGCAAAACCCCTTCGATCAAAAGTGCCCATAGCGCCGCGTCACTTTCGCAACGTTGAAGGCTGGTGAAGGGGTTTGACACCGTGAGCTTACGGCCATCCAGAAAGCGTGCGATTGCTGCAACCCGATCTGCCTCCGGTGGTTTCTGCCCAAGTAGGTCCAGCGCCTGAAGGGCTTCGGCACCGAATCCGGAATGGGCATAAAGACGAGCCAGTTCCAGCGCCTTTTCTTTGTCTATGCGGTCGAACTCTTGAAACAAATCGCCCCGAAGTGAGGCCACTTGTTCCGGAAAAGAGCCACCTCCGGACCATCGGTCAAATCCAAGCTCAGCGTTGGAAATGCAAGGAGGGCGTTTTTCAAGTTGCGGCAGCGACGGCCCGAGAAGGTCGTTCAACCCGTCCAGCACTGATGTTACATGGATGTTTGTGTTCAAGCCTGGCGGGATGGATGGCCCGTCTTCCGGAACCGACATTCTTGGCCCTACGGGTGCGAGGTTCAGATCAACAAGTTCCCGGTCGGCCCCGCGCAGCAGCAGAGTCGAAAGTTGATCTTCGAAGCGCTGCGCGGTGAGGCTCAGCAACGGCAACTCCAGCCCCTGCAGCTCCTGCACCTCTGCCAGCGGGCTTTTCTCTTTAGGCGCTTTAGGCAAAACAGGCGGAGCGATTTCGGCGCGGATTGGGGGGAGTGCTTTTCCCGGTGCAATATCCACGACGATCATCGTGTTCTTAAACAGAAAAGCCGACGCAACACAGTCGCAGCCGAACTGCATCTCAAGGGCGCCACCCGGCTCTGACTGCGAAACTGCGGCAAGGCGGTTTTGTGTGAGGCGACGAAAAACAGAACCCGTATTGAATGTCACTTTGTCCAGTTCGACATTCAAGTGCGCGCCGTTTTCGGACTGTACCAGAACCCAGCCGGTACCGGGCGGAACCTGAGCGACCAGGCGCGTGTAACCGTCATGTTCACCCGACCGCACTGGAATATCCTGGGCCTGTGCCGCGGCCGCGCTCAGCACGAACGCAATGAAAATGGTTCGGATCATGCCGCTGCCTGCTTGAGTTCCTTCAACGCGTCTTCAAGCTCGGAAAATCCCGGTCGGTTGTGTGTCGGTGTGTTCTGACGGCCGACTTCAATACACATGGCCGCGTTGTGATTGTGCAGGTTGGCAACCAGAACCTCTTTGATCAGCTGGTAAAAATGGTTGTCCTCTTCCACCACGGCTTTCAGCTTGCCAGCGAAGGGGCCAACCAGACCATAGGCCAGAAACACGCCCAGAAAGGTGCCGACCAGAGCGCCACCGATCAGTTTGCCCAAAACTTCGGGCGGTTGATCAATAGATCCCATCGTTTTGATAACACCCAGAACTGCGGCCACGATCCCCAGCGCGGGCAGACCATCGGCCACCGTTTGCAAAGCGTGGCTGGAATGCATGGCGTGATGAAAGTTCGCCTCCATCCGCTTTTCCAGCACCTCTTCTACCTGATGTGGATCGTCGTAGTTCATGGTTGCCGATCGCATCGTGTCGCAGATCAGGTCGACGGCTTCCTTATCCGCCTGAATTTTCGGATAAGCAGAGAACAGAGACGAATTTTCCGGGTCTTCGATATGCTGTTCCACCTCGACCGGGCTTGCCTTGGCAATGCGGATCAGCGAAAACAGAAGACATAGCAGATCGCGGTAATCCTCGGGCTTCCATTTGGGGCCCTTGAACACTTTGCCCATATCTTTGATCGTGTGTTTGACGGCGCTCATGTCGTTGCTGATCATAAATGCGCCGACGGCGGCGCCGCCAATCATCATCATTTCGAACGGGAGCGATTTCAAAATGATCGCCATCTTTCCGCCCGCAGCAAGATAGCCGCCGAACACCATTGCAAAAATCACGACGATTCCAATTATTCCGATCATGGGCGATCTCCGGCAAAGTCCGATGCGAGGGTGAAAATCATGAGCGTTATTCCTGTGGGGCTGCGGCGTTGCGGCCGGCCATGATCACGCTGATCGTATAGGCTGCTTCAGGGCTGAGACCGGCCAGAACGCCTGCGGCGGCATCAGGCGGCATTCGCGACAGAAATCCAGCTGCAAAACCGGGATCCATCGTTTCGAACAAGGCTGCTGCGTCTTTGGGTTTCATGCTTTGGTACACATCCGTCAGACGCGTCAGGTCGGTCTCGGCTGCCTTTTCTGCAAACGCCAGTGTTTCGCGTAGCGAGTCCTCGGCCTCCTGCAAGGCGGCCAGGCGGGTCCCGATCGCCTGATCCGCGATACTCAACGCTTTTTCCTTGTCCACCACGGCGGCTTCCCGCTGCTTCAGAGCCTCTTCTCGGCGCAGCAATTCTGTCAACAGCACTTGCGCGCCGGGTCGTTGCGGTTGGCTTTGTCCGGATTCCGGAGGGAGGGGGTCGCCGCTCTTGGCCAGTGCGGGCCCGGCCTCAAACCCCAATCTGATCGCGGCAGAACCGATCATCAGCATGGATATCACCGCAAGAACGCCGCCCTTGGGTCGCTTGTCTGCGCGCTTCCTGGTCATGTCGGGGCCTCGCTGCGATTGTGGCGCAGGAACATCAGACCACCGGGTCGTTTTGGCTGAGCCTTCACCGAGGGTTCTTCATCCGCCTTGGGCTCGGCGTGTGCTTCAACTTCATCTTCAGAAACCTCTTCGACGGATTCTGGTTCCGAAACAGAAGATTCGGCAGGTGCATCTTCGTCCGGCACAACGTCATGCATTGAGGCCATCATCAGTTCCAACCGCTGGGCAACCGTTTCGGCGCGTGCGGTCAGTTCTTTCAGGGCCACTCCTGATTGATCCGAGGCGTCCCGAGCGGAATCCAGCGATCTTTTCAGCTCATCGGCCTGCGATGACAAAACAGCCACTGCGCCACCGACGCCTTTTTCAAGGTCGGTAAAACGTTTCAACCGCCGGGACAGAACGAAACAATAAAGACCCGCACCCAGCGCGCCGGCTACCAGCAAAATATCTGCAATCAGCTCCAACTTCGCCTCCTAGTTCAGTACGAATTCCATGACCAGAACGTCGCGCACGCGACCTTCACCGACGACGATTTCAATGCGCCGCAAAAGGTGACCGCGGATGCGCATAAGCGCGAGCGAATCCTCAAGATCCGCCACCTCGATCGCGCGCAGATATCCATTCAGCACGTCCATGATTCGCGGTTTCATCTTTTCCACGTCCGCGATGTACGGGGCGTTCACCTCGAGCTGGGCGTGAAATTTCAGATGCCGCGAATCGCTGGTGTTTACCGCGACAATGACCGGGGCAAGATCTACAAAACCCACCTTTGGCAACGCCTTGGCGGGCTTGTCTTCGCCCGTTTCCTGTGACTCTTGCGCCGCGGGTGTTCCGCCAATTGGCAACAGCCCTGACACTGTCAGGAAATACCCGCCCACGGCCCCGGCAGCCGCCAGAATCATCCCGATTATCAATCCCTTTTTCCCAGATTTTTCTGAGACTTCTGCCTGTTCTGCAGTCGCGTCGGTCATGACGTCCTCATTCATGCATTTCGCAGCCGTCATAACCCGGCAGGGACTAACCGATTGTTAAGGGCAATCGTTCAAACAGGGGCTGCGCCGGGCAGAATGTCGGCGAGTCGGAGGTGAGCGTGCAGCAGATCGGAACTGTCTGGGCAAGTTTGGACAGGCGTAAACAAATCATCGTCGCCGGCGCAGTTGTGCTGGTACTTTTGGGCATTCTTGCGATGTCGCGGCTTGTGACGGCGCCGTCGATGACCCTGCTCTATGCCGGGCTCGAGAGCGGTGCTGCAGGGGATATCGTCCGCTCATTGGACCAGCGCGGTGTGCAGTATGAGATTCGCGGCGGATCTATCTATGTTCCTGGTGCGCAACGGGATGAGCTGCGCATGACACTGGCCAGCGAAGGCCTGCCCGCGAACGGAAACCGAGGGTATGAGTTGCTGGACTCGCTCAGCGGATTTGGCACCACATCCCAGATGTTTGACGCTGCTTATTGGCGCGCCAAAGAAGGTGAGTTGGCCCGAACCATTGTTGGCAGCCCGCATATCAGCCAGGCGCGCGTTCATATCGCCAACGGATCATCGAATCCATTTCAGCGCAGCGTCGCACCAACAGCTTCTGTTTACTTGGTCGCTTCGGGCGCTGACATCACCTCGGATCAGGCAAAGGCAATTCGGTTCCTGGTGTCTTCGGCAGTCAGTGGTCTGGCCCCTGAGAATGTCGCGGTCATCGATTCCAACGGTGCGGTGATCGGCACGCAGGATAACCCTGTGGCAGCCGATACAGCAGATGATAAATCCCGTCAGTTGAGGGAGCGGGTTCTGCGCCTCGTCGAGGCCCGAGTCGGAGCCGGAAACGCCGTGGTCGAAGTCAGCGTCGACACTGTGACCAAGACCGAATCCATCCGCGAGCGTCGATTTGACCCCAATGGCCGTGTCGCCATCAGTACCGATGTCGAGGAGCGGTCAGACAGCGCCCGTAACCAGTCTGCGGACGTCACCGTGGCATCAAACCTGCCGGACGGAGATGGTGCAGGCGGGGACGAATCCAATTCAAACGCCACCCAAACACGCGAGCGTATCAACTACGAGGTCTCGGAAACCGAGCTGGAGGTCCATAACGGCCCCGGCGCAATCAAGCGCCTGACCGTGGCAGTGCTGGTGAACGGAACCCGGTCTGTGACCACAGAGGGCGCTGAAACATTCACGCCGATGCCGCAGGCGGAGCTTGATGCCTTGCAAGAGCTTGTGGCCTCGGCCGTGGGGTACAATGGCGAACGCGGCGATGTGATAACGCTGAAGTCGCTGGACATGCCAGTCGTCGAACCGCAGGGCACATTGGCGACCGCCTCGCTGTGGCAAAAGATACATTTCGACGCGATGTCAATGATCCAGATGGCTGTACTGGCGCTTGTGTCCCTGGTGCTCGGCCTGTTTGTCATTCGCCCGATCCTAACCCAGCCCGCCACGGCACAGGCCTTGTTGCCCGCGGGTGGGTCGCCTGAGCCCGAATCTTACCTGACCGGGGAAATTGCAACCGAAGAAGGCGGGCAGTTCACTAAACTCCCGGGGCAAGTACCCTCCGGGAATGTTCCGGCGCTGGCTTCCCAAGCCGGTGCAGATCCAGTCGATCGGCTGAGGGCGATGATTGGCGACAAGCAGGAAGAAACGGTCGAAATCCTTCGCAGCTGGCTGGAAGAAGGTGAGGAGCGTGCGTGATGTCGATAGCCCATCTTCTTGAGGATTTCACCTTGCAGGCTGGCGGCACCAAACTGCACGTTCTGGACGAAGACGCGCTGGAGGAACAGAGGTTGGCCGCCTTTGAACAAGGCTATAGCGCAGGTTGGGAGGATGCCGTGCAGGCGCAGGCGCAAAGCCGGAGTCAGATAGCGGCGGAACTGGCCAAATCGCTTGAAGACATGTCTTTCACATATCATGAGGCGGTCAGCAGTATGGCCCAGTCGCTGGAGCCTATGTTTCAGAGCCTAACAAAGGCAGTTTTGCCCGAAACGTTGGATCGAGGGTTTGCGGTTCGTCTGGTCGAACAGCTCACCGACATGGCTCGCACGCAGATCGGTCAGCCCATGCAGATTTTTGTGCCCATCGGTCGCGTGGATGAGGTGGAAAACCTGATCCCGAATGAGTTGTCATCCCCTGCGCAAGTGATTGAAGATTCGACGCTGGAGCCGGGGCAGGCGCGGTTGAAAGTCGGAATTTCCCAGCGAGAGGTCGATTGCAGAGCTTTGCTTGCTGCGATCGACGGTGCCTTTCAGGCGTATGTTTTTCAGGCAAAAGAGGCAGTGAACAATGATTGACCCGCGGACACCAAAACCGGAAAAACCCAACCCGTTCGAGTCCGTTCCAATCGAAGTCACCGTATCGGTCGGTCGGGCGCGCCCTCTGATCCGGGATTTGCTGAACATGGGCGAAAACGCAGTGTTGACCCTGGACAAACGCATCGAGGATCCGGTCGACCTGTATGTCGGAGACCAACTGGTCGCCCGGGGTCTGCTGGAAGAGATGGAAGGAGATCAGGCCGGGCAGTTGGCCGTGCGACTGACGGAAATCGCGGATTTGCAAAACGGAATCGGTTGATGCTCCGACTTCTATTGTTGGCTGTCGCGCTGGCTACCCTGACTCCGTCTCTGGCAGCGGCACAGGAGCTGTCCGTATCGCTTGGCGAGGGTGAGTCTATTTCGGCCCGGACGATCCAGCTGATCCTGTTGATCACGGTGCTCAGCCTCGCGCCCGGTTTGGCGATCATGATCACCTGTTTCCCGTTCCTGATTACCGTTCTGGCGATTTTACGGCAGGGTATCGGGTTGCAGCAATCTCCACCCAACATGCTGATCGTCAGCCTGGCCCTGTTCCTGACGTATTTCATCATGGAGCCGGTTTTCACCGAGGCCTGGACGACCGGTATCCGGCCGATGGTTGACGAAACGATGGAGGTTGAACCGGCGCTGGAACGCGCTTTGCATCCGTTTCGCGCCTTCATGGCCGCGCGGCTGGACCCCGATACCTTTCATGCCATGGCCGCCCTGCGACCCGGCGGCGACGCTATCGCGTTGTCCTCCGAGGCACCGCTGTCTGTTCTGATGCCGTCCTTCATGCTGTCTGAAATAGCGCGTGCTTTTCAGATTGGGTTTCTGGTCTTTCTACCGTTCCTGATCATCGACCTTGTGGTGGCGGCCGTGCTGATGTCGATGGGAATGATGATGGTGCCGCCTGCCACGGTGTCGTTACCGTTCAAGTTGGCATTTTTTGTCATTGCCGACGGTTGGTCCCTGATCGCCAGCGCCTTGGTGCGAAGCTATGCGACATAGGCCGTTATTGACGGGCGATTTGCAGGCGGGCGCGCAGTCCGCGATCCCCGGCCTCGAAGCTCATGGCGCCGCCATGTTGTTCAGCGACCGTGGCGGCAATTGTCAAACCCAAACCATACCCGTCGGATGAACCGGTATTTGATCCCCGTCGAAACGGAGCCATCAGGTTTTCGATATCCGACACGGACAGATCGGTGCCCTTGTCCTCGACCGTGATCGTGGCGGTCGTCGCATCGGTTTCCAACTGTACGTCAGCGTGTCGTCCGTATTTCAACGCGTTGTCAATCAGGTTGGTCAACGCGCGTTTCAGTGAGATCGGCCGCGCCATGACCAGAATGCGCCGCGTTTCCGGCAACTGACCGTGGCCGCGCCGTGACATGAAAACGGATGTTGCCCCCTCAACTGCAACCGGCTCGATCTTTTTCAGCGTCACTGGCAGGTCCATGTCCTGATAATCGGCCACCAGAGCTTCTACCAATGACGTCAGGGAAATCTGGCGAGGCTCCTCAACATCAAGTTCGGACCGCGTATAGGTCAGCACGCTTTCGATCATGCCTGTCATTTGATCCACATCAGCTTCAAGCTTTTCGCGAAGCTCATCGTCGGCGATCAGGGCGGCACGCAGGCGTACTCGGGTGGCGGGAGTGCCCAAATCGTGGCTGACGCCGGACAGAACTGTCGCACGCTTTTCCAACTGAGCGCGTTCGGCCTCAAGATGCGCATTCACTGCGGATACGATGTCGCGTAGCTCATCCGGGCCGTCTGCTTCGTAGCTTTCCGGCCCGCCGAGGCGCTGGCGTTCGCGCAGGGCGTGGGCAAAGCGGGTAAACGTATCCGACACATTGCTAACCGAAGACAGGATGATCGCAAGCGCGACGATCCCAAATAGAATGCCGGGCAGGCGCAAATCCATGGGGGCCGCTTGGCAGCCCCAGATTTGGGTTCCGTCAACCTGATACCAGGACTCGCGCCCAAACTTCGCAATCAGGATCGGTTCGCTGCAGTATGTTGCCAGCAACCGGGTCAGGTTGCCCATCTTCTCGGGCCCGGTCTGATCGATACCCGATACGATGTCCGACACCGGGTAAACCAGCCGGTCAGACAGGATTGCAACGGTCAGTTCACGCCCGCTGAGCGGCGCGGAACTGTCCGTCAGGATCGAAAGGTTGGTGACAAATCGACGGCCCGAGAATCCGGGCAATCGCTGGAACTCGCCATTTTCGGCCAGCGCAGCATCTAGCGGCGACAAGGGAGTGATCGACAGCCCTTCGGAGGGGGCCATGCCTGTCCGCAACTCTTCATAGACCGTGAAACCGGAAACAAAGGACTGCAGCAGATACTCGTTCCAGGCGCGGGCAGACGCAAACCACAACCCGGCGGACGTGAGGCCTGTGGCAAAAGCCGAGAGGGTCCACAGCCACCCCAGATTGCGCAGGCGCAGCGTCATTCTTCGACCGAGATATCGGCGGCAAAAATGTAGCCGACCCCGCGTTCCGTGCGCAGCATCTGCGGATCTTTAGGGTTGGTTTCGATTTTGGAGCGCAGGCGGCCCACCAGCATATCGATGGCACGGCCCTGGGCCTCGGGTTTGTCGCTGTCTCCTGTGACATCCAGTGCCGCAACGATTTCATCGCGTGTCAGGGGGATATGCGGGTTGGCCAGCAGAACCTTGAGCAGCGCGGTTTCCCTTTGCGACAGGGACACCAGATACCCTTCGGGCGAATGCAGATCATCCCGTTTGCCATCAAAAACCCATCCGTTGAACCGGAAGGTGCGTGTGCGGCGCCGATAGGCCAGCGAGGACGACCGACGGGCGCGTTGCATTACCGCGCGGATGCGGGCCAGCATTAGTTGGGGGTTGAATGGCTTGGCAATGTAGTCGTCCGCGCCTACCTCATAGCCTGCCATGCGCTGATGGTCGGCAGACAGGGCCGAGACCAGAATGATCGGCACATCCTGTTCGCGCCGCAGCCGGGCACAGATATCGATGCCGTTTTCATCCCCAAGCATGACATCCAGCAGGATCAGGTCGATCCGGCCATTGGACAGATGTGCGCGGATTTCCTTTTCAGAACTGGCGGGCAGAGCGATAAAGCCGTTCTTTTGTAATAACTGTGTCATCATCGACCGCATGTCCGGGTCGTCATCCACCACCAGAAGCCGCGGAATGCTCACTCTGTCTGTCCTCCCAATTCTCTCGTCCCGTTACTGTCCATTGTAACGAACGGAAACAGATTCAATGTCAACGTAACACGCTGTAACAGAAGTGGTGAAAATTTGGGCGGTATCCGCGTCTTAACGCGATTTCTACGTTGTCAGAAGGGCATTTGATCTCGGTAATAGCGCCATCGCTGCTTTGGCAGTCACTGAGTTCTCAGGGAGGAGACAAGAAATGAAGCGTTTTGCATTTGCCACCGTTTCGACTCTGGCCGTTGTGGCCGGGTCGTCCGTTGTGGCGGAACCGCAGGCTGAGGTTCTGCATTGGTGGACATCGGGCGGTGAGGCCAAGTCGGTCGCCGTTCTGCAGGAAGAGTTCGCCTCGAATGGCGGTACCTGGACCGACATGCCCGTTGCGGGTGGCGGCGGTGATGCGGCTATGACCGCACTGCGTGCCCGCGTTCTGGCCGGTAACGCGCCGACCGCCGTTCAGCTGAAAGGCCCCGCCATTCAGGAATGGTACGAAGAAGGCGTTCTGGCCGATATCTCGAATGTGGCCGAGGCCGAAGGCTGGGCGGATGTCCTGCCCGCATCGATCGCCGGTCACATGATGTGCGAAGGCACGTGGTGTGCCGCACCTGTAAACGTGCACCGCATCGACTGGATCTGGGCGAATGCCGATGTTCTGGCAGCAAACGGTATCGAAATGCCCGCCACTTGGGAAGAATTCAATGCAGCAGCTGAAAAACTGCAAGCTGCTGGTGTGATCCCTCTGGCCCACGGTGGTCAGGCCTGGCAGGACGCAACGGTGTTCGAAGCGGTTGTCATGGGCATTGGCGGGCCAGAGTTTTACCAGAAAGCACTGGTCGATCTGGACCCCGAGGCGCTGACATCGGATACAATGGTACAGGTCTTTGACCAGATGCGTACCATGCGCGGATATGTCGATGAGAACTTCTCGGGCCGCGACTGGAACCTGGCCACTGCCATGGTGATGAACGGCGAAGCGGCATTCCAGATCATGGGCGACTGGGCCAAAGGTGAATTCCTGGCAGCTGGCAAAAAGCCCGGCGAAGATTTCCTGTGCGCCTCGACCCCCGGCGACGGATATCTGTACAACGTTGACAGTTTTGCAATGTTCGAAGTCGAAGGTGACGACAACCGCGCCGGTCAGGAATTGCTGGCCAAGCTGATCGTCGCACCGAACTTCCAGGAAGTGTTCAACCTGAACAAGGGCTCGATCCCTGCGCGGACTGACGTCGCACTGGATGCTTTTGACATCTGCGCCAAAATCTCGGCCGAAGACATGGGCACGACCTCGGCTGGCGGTTCGCTGCTGCCGTCGTACGCTCATGGTATGGCGCTGCGCGGGTCGCAGGCCGGTGCGATCACCGACGTTGTGACCGCGCATTTCAACTCGGATATGTCCTCGGCTGACGCGGTTCAGCAACTGGCGGACGCAGTGGCAAACAGCTACTGATCCAATACGCTCTGCCCCCAATAGTGAGGGGCAGAGCATCTTTCCCCGGAGGCTAAAATGTCCGAATGGCTGGAAAACCACCTGCCCAAGGTGGTGCTGGCACCGTCGTTCATCGCCGTATTGATCTTTGTCTACGGCTTTATCGGATGGACCGCATGGGTGTCGCTGACCCGATCGAAACTACTGCCGAAATACGAGATCAAGGGCTTCATCCAGTATGAACGTCTGTTTGATTCTCCCCGCTGGGACACGGCAATCAATAACCTGTATATTTTTGGCGCGCTGTTCATCGTGATCGCGATGGTGCTGGGCCTGCTGCTGGCTATCCTGCTGGATCAGAAGATCCGTGTCGAAGGCGCGATCCGCACCATTTACCTGTACCCGATGGCGCTGTCGATGATCGTGACCGGTACTGCGTGGAAGTGGATTCTAAACCCGGGTCTGGGAATTGAGGCCATGGTGCAGGGCTGGGGCTTTCCGAATTTCGAATTCGACTGGCTGGTGAACCCGGATTACGCGATCTACACCATCGTGATTGCCGCAATCTGGCAGAGCTCGGGCTTTGTCATGGCGTTGTTCCTGGCCGGCCTGCGGTCAGTCGATGGAGAGATCATCAAGGCCGCTCAGGTCGATGGTATTCCGACATGGCGCATCTACACGGCAATCATCATCCCTTCGATGGCCCCGATCTTCCTGTCCGCCTTTATCGTGCTGGCCCACCTTGCGATCAAGAGCTTTGACCTTGTCATCGCCCTAACGGGTGGTGGTCCGGGCTACGCGACTGACCTTCCGGCCACATATATGTACGCCATGGCGTTTTCGCGCGGCGATATCGGTCAGGCGGCTTCGTCTGCGATGATCATGATGCTTGTCGTCTTTGCGATCGTGGTTCCCTATCTTTACTCAGAGCTGAGGGCGAAAAATGACTGATCTGTCGATGCCCCAAACCCAAACCCGCACGCAAAGCGCCTCTGGCAAGATTGCCCTACGTTGGCTGCTCTATGTCCTGCTGGGCCTGTTTGCGCTGTATTACCTGATGCCGCTTTTCGTGATGTTGACCACATCGCTGAAAAGCCTTGAGGAAATTCGCACCGGGTCCCTGATCTCGCTACCACGCGAAGTCAGCTTCGATGCCTGGAAAACTGCCTGGTCCGGCGCTTGTACTGGCATCCAGTGTGAAGGCCTGCGGCCCTACTTCTGGAACTCGGTCCTGATCGCGGTGCCTGCGGTGGCCATCTCGACGCTGTTGGGCGCGCTGAATGGCTATGTCGTGGCGCAGTGGCGGTTCAAAGGTGCCAACATCATCTTCTCACTGATGCTGTTCGGCTGCTTCATCCCGTTTCAGGTTGTCCTGCTGCCGATGGCGCGTCTGCTGGGTATGATGGGGATTGCCGGAACCATTCCGGGCCTGATCTTTGTCCACGTGATCTACGGACTGGGTTTCACCACGCTGTTTTTCCGCAACTACTATGTCACCATTCCGTCCGAGCTGACCAAGGCTGCCCGCGTCGATGGGGCCGGGTTCCTGCGGATTTTCTGGTCGATCTTCCTGCCGCTGTCGCTGCCCATCATTGTGGTGACTGTAATCTGGCAATTCACACAGATCTGGAATGACTTCCTGTTCGGTGTGTCCTTCAGTCAGGCGGGAACGCAGCCTGTGACCGTTGCGCTCAACAACATCGTAAACTCCACCACCGGCGTCAAAGAGTACAACGTCGACATGGCTGCCGCGATCATCGCGGGGCTGCCGACGCTGCTCGTCTATGTCGTTGCCGGTAAGTATTTCATCCGCGGTCTGACCGCTGGTTCCGTGAAGGGATAACCCATGGCTCCCATCCTCGATATCAACAATCTCTACAAGAATTACGGCGCGACCGAGATTCTGAAGGACATCAACATCTCGATCGAACCGGGCGATTTCCTGGTGCTGGTCGGCCCCTCGGGTTGCGGTAAATCCACCCTGCTGAACTGCATCGCCGGGCTTGAGCCTATCACCGGTGGGACACTGGCCATTGGCGGCAAGGACATGACCCATGTCAGCCCCAAGGATCGTGACATCGCGATGGTGTTCCAGTCATACGCTTTGTACCCCACCATGTCGGTCGCCAAGAACATCACCTTCGGCATGAAGGTGCGCGGGGTCGATCAGGCGACGCAGGACGCCAAGCTGAAAGATGTGGCCTCGCTGCTGCAGATTGAGCAACTTTTGAACCGCCGCCCCAGCCAGCTTTCGGGTGGTCAGCGGCAGCGGGTGGCGATGGGCCGGGCGTTGGTGCGCGATCCCAAGCTGTTCCTGTTTGACGAGCCGCTGTCGAACCTCGACGCCAAGCTGCGGGTCGAGATGCGGACCGAGATCAAGAAGCTGCACCAGACGCTGGATGCCTCGATTGTCTACGTCACCCATGACCAGATCGAGGCGATGACGCTGGCCACCAAGATTGTGGTGCTAAAAGGCGGCATCGTGCAGCAGATCGGCAGCCCGGCCGAGATCTACAACAACCCGGCCAACCTGTTCGTGGCCGACTTCATGGGCTCGCCTGCGATGAACCTGATACCTGCCAAAGCCACAAAGAACGGTGCAGGCACAAATATTACCATCTCGCGCCCCTCGGGTGAGACGCTGGTTCTGACCGACGCGCGCGATCTGTCGTTGCCACAGGATGTCATCCTGGGCCTGCGCCCCGAAGATATCGCCGAGGCGGGTTTCCGCGCTGGCGCAGGCGTGCAGGAGGCCGAGTGCCTTGTCGATATGGTAGAACCCGCAGGGGCCGATACCTACGTCGTGTCGGAACTGGGCGGCAAGCAGGTCACTGCGCGTCTGCACGCGGAAACCAGCGCACAGGCGGGCAAGATGCTGAACCTGGCCTTCGACATGAGCAAGGTGTCGTACTTTGCCAAGGAAACCGGTGAGCGCTTAAACTAACAAAAAAAGCGCCGCGCGAACCCGATCGCGCGGCGCTTTTTCAAACTGAAAACCAGGTTAGCCGACCTTGTTCTGGTTCATGTCCTTGATCAGACGGTTCAGGTCTCCGCCCCTTGCATCCAGCATCGCCCCGATTTCGGTCCGTTCGGTCAGCAGCATATTCACACCTTCGATGAACATATTGAAGAACTTGTCGCGGCCCGATTTGTCCGACACCAGGAACGTCACTTCGAACGGCGACGATCCCTGCAGCTTGACCGAAGTGCGCACCTCGTATCCTGCCTTGATCTTGCGGGCATTGCGCACGGTCACCTGACCGCCTATGAATTCGCGGAAACGACGGCCGTATTTGGTCGAGATATAGCCCTGAAACGCTTTGGTGAATTGTTTCAGCTGCGACGGGCTGGCCGAGCGGCCATCGGCCCCAAGCACATAGCGCGCCATGATCGGCACATCTGCGTATTGCACGAAGATTTTTTCGAAATCGCGGATCATGGCTTTTTCGGATTTGCCCGAGGCAATGACACGGTTGATGTCGTCCACGACGCTGACAACCAGTGCCTTGGCGCTGGCTTCGGTTTGGGCAAAGGCGGAAAGGGGCAGGGCGGTCAGTGCCAAACCGGCAAGGCCGGAGGCTACAAAGCCGCGACGGTTCAAATGATTACTCGGCATATGGGTCCTCATATGGGTCCTCGTAGGGGTCAAGGTAGGGGTCCCTGACAGGGTCGGTCCCGGTGTCTGCATAAGGGTCATCATACAGACCCAGATAGGCTTCTTCATCGTCCCTCGCCAGTTCAAAGCGGCGATTTTGTAGGTAGATGGTGCGTGCCTGCGCGTAACTGTCTGCGCTTTCATACAAGATCGAGTCGACCGTGTCCGAGAAACGCCCCCGATCGCCCATCCGGCGCACGACCTCGGCATAAACGCCGATGTTGTCGACAGGCCGGACAGGAGAGAAGTTGATCGGATTCGAGAAGAGGTTGACGATAACGCCAATTGAATCGCGCTGGGTGGACGGGCCATAGAGGGGCAGCTCGACATAAGCGCCCTCACCCACGCCCCAGACGTGAAGGGTTTCCCCGAAATCGGTGTCCACGGGCGGAAGATTCAGTTCGCTGGCTGGATCGGACAGACCCGCGCCGCCCACAGTGGTGTTGATCACAAACCGCAGCAGCGCGTTGCCCGATTGCTTGATATTGCCCTGCAACAGGTAGTCCAAAGCCTGGCCGGGCATTGTCAGGTTCTCTGCAAAGTGGTTGAAGCTGGTCACCATCGGGTCGGGGACGATTTTCACGTACCCTTTCGACGCCGGACGGAACAGAAACCGGTCGACACCAAGGTTGAACTTGTGGATGCCCCGGTTGTTTCTTTCGTACGGATCAAACACTTCGCTCTGCGGCGCCCCTTCAGGAGGTCGCGTCGTGCAAGCGCTGAGGACTGCCATCAGGGACAGGACGACCAGGGACTTTCGGCTGATTCTGCTCAACACGGTCTTTGCCACTCCAAACCGTTCGGAAGCACATTGCCCGAACTCTCAATCAATACTGCCTGTGGCCGTTTCGACCGGCCCAATCCGATGTCACATAGGCGTTTCACAACCAATATGAAACAGATAGCGTTTAACCCGCCCGATGGGCCGAGGTAAAGTGACACAAGTTCAACAGTTCGGAATAAGAAAAGTTACGCCCACGTTTCGTGCGGGTCACATCGCTGTTTTCTCACTTTCCGATCCCGGCCTTCCCGGTTAGCTTCGCCCCGACTCAAATTTGGGAGGAAACTTCATGAGCATCGCGGCGAAACTGGAAAGCCTGGGCGTCACCCTGCCGGACGCACCTGCGCCGGCTGCAAACTATGTGCCGTTCGTGCGCGTCGGAAACATCGTCTATGTTTCGGGCCAGATCTCGAAGGATGATGACCTGATCACCGGTAAACTGGGCGACGACATGGAGGTCGAGGCAGGCGCCGCAGCGGCCAAAGTTTGCGCCATCAACCTGCTGGCGCAGGTAAAGGCAGCTTGTGGGGGTGATATCGAAAAGCTGGTGCGCGTGATCAAGCTGACCGGTTTTGTGAACTCGACCGCCGATTTCACCGCGCAACCGCAAGTGATTAACGGGGCTTCGGACTTTCTGGTCGAAGCGCTGGGCGATGCGGGGCGCCACTCGCGGTCGGCTGTCAGTGCGGCGGCGTTGCCGTTGGGCGTTGCAGTCGAGATCGAAGGCATTTTCGAAGTTCAATGACGCCTTCGCTGCCTGAAGTCTTCCTTCAAGTCCCGCTGGCGCATCGCGCGCTGCACGACAAAGAGGACAACCGCCCGGAAAACAGCCGGGCGGCCATTCGTGCCGCTGTTGAGGCGGGATATGGGATCGAGATTGATCTGCAACGGACCTCGGACAACCGGGCGATGGTGTTTCATGACTATGACATGAAACGCCTGACCGGGCAGCCTGGACCGATCCAGCAGATTACGTCTGCTCAGGCTTCGGACACGGCACTGCTGCATGCGGATGACGGCATCCCAACGCTGGATGAGGTGCTGGACATCGTGTCGGGCAAAGCCCCGCTGTTGATCGAATTCAAGGATCAGGACGGTGCCATGGGCACATCAGTCGGCCCGCTGGAGCAGGATGCGGTGCGCGCGTTGCGGGGTTACGACGGGCCGGTGGCTTTGATGTCGTTCAATCCCAATTCGGTGGCCGAACTGGCGCGGCTGGCCCCGCATTTGCCACGTGGCATCGTAACGGGATCTTACCAGCCCAAGGTCGAGCTGCTGCCTCAGAGCGTCTGTGACCACCTGCGTGACATCCCGGATTTCGATCGCGTTGGAGCCAGCTTCATCAGCCATGAGGTGGAAGACCTGGACCGCTCCCGCGTCGCCGAGCTGAAGGCGCGTGGCGTACCGATCCTGTGCTGGACGGTGCGGTCGCCCGAACAAGAGGCAAAGGCCCGCGAGGTTGCCGATAATGTGACCTTCGAAGGGTATCTCGCCGCGCATCCGGGTTGATCCCACCCCACGTCGTCACAGATAAAGATCAGACGCGGAGGGCACATGGATCAGGCGCAGATCGAGGTTCGGGTACTGGGCTCTTTGTCGCAGATACCTGCGGCAGAGTGGGATAGTTGCGCCTGCCCGGAGGTTGCCGATGGTGGCCGTCCGTTGGACCCCTTCACGACCCATCGGTTTCTGTTCGCGCTGGAAAACAGCGGTTCCGTCGGGCGCGGCACCGGTTGGCAGCCGCAATACCTGACGGCCTACCTGGACGGTATGCTGATCGCGGCAGCCCCGATGTACGCAAAGTCCCACAGTCAGGGCGAGTACATCTTTGACCACAACTGGGCGCATGCTTACGAGAACGCGGGTGGGCGCTATTATCCTAAGCTGCAAATCGCGGTGCCGTTCACGCCCGCGACAGGTCGCCGGTTTCTGGTGCGGCCCGGCTATGACGCGATCGGACTATCGGCGCTGGTGCAAGGTGCCGTACAACTGGCTGCCGATAATCAGGTGTCATCGATCCACGCGACTTTCTGCACCGAAGAAGAGGCGCTGGCCGGGGAACAAATGGGTCTGATGCTGCGCCATTCGCAGCAGTTTCACTGGCTGAACGATGATTACGCTGATTTTGACCGGTTTCTCGCGGCACTATCTTCGCGCAAGCGCAAGAACATCCGCAAGGAACGCGCGCAGGCCAACGGATTTGGTGGCGAAATCCGAACGCTGACGGGGGCAGACCTGCGCCCGGAACATTGGGACGCCTTCTGGCAGTTCTATCAGGATACTGGGTCCCGTAAGTGGGGGATGCCTTATCTGACCCGCCAATTCTTTAATATTGCCCATGAAACCATGGCCGACGACATGGCGTTGGTGCTGGCGGAAGGGGACGGATACCCCATTGCCGGTGCGCTTAACTTCATTGGGCGTGAAACGCTCTACGGCCGATACTGGGGCTGTATCGAACATCATGCCTGCCTGCATTTCGAACTGTGTTATTATAGGGCGATCGACTTTGCCATTGCGGAAGGTTTGGCACGGGTCGAGGCTGGTGCGCAGGGCGAACACAAGCTTGCGCGCGGTTATCTGCCCACGCGCACGCATAGCTTGCATTGGGTCAGCGACCCGGGCTTTGCTGATGCGATCAAGAAATATCTGGACGCCGAGGCTCACGCAGTGGGAGAAGAGATCGAGATTCTGACGGATTACGGTCCGTTCAGAAAATCGAACCCGGAGGAACAGCAATGACGGAATTACTGTCGACCGAGACTCGCGGCCCCCTTCTGGACCCGCTGTTCAAGAACGGCTGGACCATGGTCAAGGACCGGGACGCGTTGACCAAAACCTTTATTTTCGAGGATTTTGTCCACGCATTTGGCTGGATGACTCAAGTGGCGATCTTTGCCGAGAAATGGAACCACCACCCAGAATGGTCAAACGTTTACCGCACGGTTGAGGTGGTTCTGTCGACCCATGATGTCGGAGGCCTGTCGGCACAGGACGCCAAGCTTGCGCGCAAGATGGACAGTCTCGTTTAACGGTCCCCTCTGGACCCCATTCCCCCTGCCAGGGCGGCGATTTCCCCAAGACGGCGGAATTCGGCGGGTGTGAGCGTGCCGCTACTGACGTCGATGTTGCCTGGGATGCGGGTCGTTCGATTGCCTATGGATCGAACACTGCGCGCTGATGGATTGATGTCCAGACAGCGGGTGTCATAGCAGGTCAGGCCCGACGTGTTGATTTGAATCCGGGCCTGTCCGTCCGGCCCGGTCACCACAGGCGCCTGGGGTGCGTCACAGGCGGCAAGAAAACCAAGAATGCCGAGGGTAAACCACTTTTTCATTCTACGCTCCTGTCTGTACCGCCTGGCGCTGAGTTCAATCCAGCTGGCCGTTTCCGTCCTGATCGGCTGATGAGAAGTCAGCATTCATTTGCGCGTCATACTCTGGCCGAGAAATAACGTCATCGTTGTTGCGGTCAATGTTTTGGAACTGCTTTATGTCCAGAAACGGCTTGGCCTCTTCCAGCCCGAGTGTGCCGTTCTTGTCTTCGTCCATTTCCTGAAAGGCATAGTCCGAAAACGCGTTGAACTCATCCTTGGACAGGAAACCGTCATTGTTCGCATCAATGGCGTTAAGTTGCTTTTCGTGCAGTTCCGCAGCGGTTTCCGCGGAAACTGCGCTGGCCAACACAACGACGGTTGCGGTCAAAACACCTAATTTCATCGCAAATCTCCTTAGCACGCGTAACGCTGGCCCGAGGCGCCGCCCGCCACGGCACCTGCTGCGGTCAGGATATCCCGGCCCGAACCGCCGCCGAACTGATTGCCAATGACGCCGCCGACAAGCGCACCACCTAACGTGCCGCTGAGGCAGGCAATTTCATGCTGACGTGCCTGTTGTTGCTGGGGCGTTGGGGCCGGACCGCAAGCGGCCAATGCGCCCGCTGAACCCAGAACAAGTGTGATTACTTTCAGTTTCATCAACGAACTCCCTGATTTAATGGGGCAAGTATCGGCCCATCAGGGGGTTGCATCAAGTTAAATAGGTTTCAAAAGGCCCCGGCCGCTCCGGGGCCAATTGCCTCAGATAGCCTCCAGCAGACCTTCGCCCGCCGATGTCTCGCAGGCACCGGGGTTTTCTTCCAGGTTCAGAGCTGTGACCTTGCCGTCTTCTACCAGCATCGCATAGCGTTTCGACCGGGCGATCAAGCCCACGGGTGGGGCGTCGAAATCCATGCCAATGGCCTTGGTGAATTCGGATGCGGCATCGGCCAGCATGGTCAGGCCTACACCGGTCGCGCCCGTTGCTTCGCCCCACGCGCCCATCACAAAGGGGTCGTTGACTGAGACGCAGATGATCTCATCCACGCCCTTGGCGTCGAACTGTTCCTTGGTGCGCATGAAGCTGGGTACATGGGCCGAATGGCACGTGGGCGTGAACGCACCGGGCACGGCGAAGATCACGACTTTGCGGCCTTTGGTCTTGTCTGAAATCCGAACCTCTTCGGGGCCTTCCGCTCCCATTTGAGTCAACGTTGCGTCGGGAAGCATATCACCTGTTGAAATCATCTTGTTCCTCCTGTCGATTGGATTTGCAGAGTCGGGCTCAGCCGCAATATAGGTGAGCGGGTGAATGAAACCACGGGTATTTGACAGGGCAGGAAGAAGATGAGCCAAATTGTTGTGATCGGAGCCGGGCAGGCGGGATCTTCGCTTGTTGCGCGGCTGCGCAAGGACGGGTTTGAAGGCGACATCACATTGATCGGGGCCGAGCCGCATCTGCCTTATCAGCGCCCGCCGCTGTCCAAGGCCTATCTGCTGGGTGAGATGGAGCTTGAGCGTCTGTTCCTGCGTCCCGAGAGCTTTTATACCGACAACAACATCACTCTGCGCCTGGGCCAGCGCGTGACCGCGATTGATCCAACAGCAAAGACTGTGACCGTGGGCGATGAAGTCATTTCCTACGATGAGCTTGCCCTGACCACCGGGTCCGACCCGCGGTATCTGCCAGCGGCCATCGGTGGTGATCTCGAAGGTGTCCATGTCGTGCGCGATCTGACCCACATTGACGAGATGGAGCCACGCGTGAAAGAGGGCGCCCGTGCCCTGATCGTCGGCGGTGGTTACATCGGGCTTGAGGCGGCTGCCGTTTGCGCCAAGCGTGGCGTCAAGGTCACTTTGGTCGAGATGGCCGATCGCATCCTGCAGCGGGTCGCAGCGCCGGAAACCAGCGATTACTTCCGCGCTTTGCACACCGAATACGGTGCAGATATCCGCGAAGGGGTCGGGCTGGATCGTCTGGTGGGCAAAGACGGCATAGTCACCGGTGCCGTCCTGACCGACGGCACCGAGCTTGAGGTCGATTTTGTCGTGGTTGGCGTAGGCATTGCCCCATCGACTCAGCTGGCCGAGATGGCCGGGCTGGAGCTGGACAATGGGATCAAGACAGACGCCCATGGCCGCACCTCGGACCCGTCGATCTGGGCCGCAGGCGATTGTGCCTCGTTCCCGCATAACGGTGGCCGTATCCGTTTGGAGAGCGTGCCAAATGCCATCGACCAGGCCGAGATCGTTGCGCAGAACATGCTGGGTGCGGCTAAGGACTATGTCGCGACGCCGTGGTTCTGGTCGGATCAATATGACGTCAAACTTCAAATTGCGGGTCTAAACACCGGGTATGACCGCGTTGTTACCCGCAAGGGTGAGGGGCAAACGGTGTCCTACTGGTACTATAAGGGTGACCAGTTGATCGCCGTTGATGCGATGAACGATCCGCGCGCCTACATGATCGGCAAGCGCCTGATCGAGGCAGGTAAGACCGCTGATCCCGCGATGGTGGCGGACCCAGGAGCGGACCTGAAACCGTTGCTCAAAGCGTGAGGATCATCGCCGGAGAGTTCCGGGGCCGTGCTCTGGCCTCGGTCGGCAAAGGCGATGCCGGGGCGCATCTGCGCCCCACAACGGACCGGGTCCGCGAGAGCCTGTTCAACGTTTTGTCTCACCAGATCGACTTTGACGGACTGCGCGTGCTGGACCTGTTCGCAGGAACCGGAGCGCTGGGGCTTGAGGCCCTGTCGCGCGGTGCGGCGCATGTCACCTTTGTCGACGACGGCCGTGTCGCGCAGGGGTTGATCCGCAAGAACATTGATCTGACGCGCAGCGCTGACCGCACGGACCTAATCCGTCGGGACGCAACGCGCTTGGGCGACAACACAAACGCGGCCTATGATCTGATTTTTCTGGATCCACCCTACGGAAAGTCTCTGGGTCAAAAGGCCCTGACCAAAGCAGTCGAAGGCGGATGGATAGCTGACGACGCGTTGGTCGTGTGGGAAGAGAATGCACCTATGGTCGCGCCCAACGGCTTTACGATGCAAGATACCCGAAAGTTTGGCGACACACATATCTCATTGATGTGGAACAGTGTTTCAGACTGAAACAGGGTGCGCGAATTGACGCTTGCCGGAAATTTGTCAATGCGTTCCCCCTCGGATACGCAAAGCAAAAACAGGCTGAGGTGCCTATGCACGATCTGGTGATTTTCGATTGCGACGGCGTTCTGGTCGACAGTGAGCCGTTGTCTAATCAGGTGATGATTGAAAGCCTTGCGGGCTACGGCCTGCCTCTGACGATGGATGAGTGTATGGTGCTTTTCGTCGGAACGACCATGGCCAAGGCTCAGGAAATTGCCCGAGAGATGGGTGCAAATTTGCCCGATGCATGGATCGACGAGGTGTACCTGGAAACCTACGCCCGTTTGCGCGCTGGTGTACCTCTTGTTCCGGGTGTGCGTGAATTGCTGATCTATTTGGAGGCAAAAGGTACTCCGTACTGCGTGGCTTCGAACGGGCACATTGAGAAAATGCAGATCACGCTGGGCCAGAACGATTTGTGGGACCGGTTCCGGGGCGCGATGTTCTCTGCCTATACCGTGGGTGTTGGCAAGCCCGATCCAACCATGTTCCAGACCGCGGCGCGCCACTTCGGGGCCAAATCGCCGGTCGTGATCGAAGACAGCGCCAGCGGTGTTACCGCAGCAATCCGCGCCAAAATGCGCTGTCTGGCCTATGTGCCTCTTGGAGACGGTAAAAAACTGGCGGATCTCGGGGCCGAGGTCTTTTCCGATATGGCCGAGGTTCCGGCCCTTTTGGGAATTTGACCCGACCATGGTAAGCTCGGCCCATGGACCGCGCTTTGACCTCACCTCTCTGGACACCTTCGAACGACGCCGAAGCCCGCACGGGCCCTGAACCTAAGCCAATGCGCGCGCCGGTTTTCATCCACGATGCAATCACACCGTGGGGGTCAGAGACACTTCTGCTGAAACTCCTGCGCGAACAGGTCGCCGATCAGGACGAATAGGTCGGGTGGAACTTGTCGCCCGGCGACAGAGTGAAGATCTCAACACCATCTGCAGTCACACCGACCGAGTGTTCAAACTGTGCCGACAGCGACTTGTCGCGGGTCACGGCAGTCCAGTCATCGGCGAGTGTCTTGGTCTCGGGACGGCCCAGATTCACCATCGGTTCGATGGTGAAGAACATGCCCTCTTCCAGCACCGCGCCGGTACCGGGGCGGCCGTAATGCAGTACGTTCGGCGGCGCGTGGAAGACCCGGCCAAGGCCGTGTCCACAGAAGTCGCGCACAACGCTCATCCGGTGCGCTTCGACATAGGCCTGAATTGCGTGGCCGATATCGCCGAAGGTGTTGCCCGGCTTGACCGCTTCGATTCCCTTGAACAGCGCATCATGGGTCACCTGGATCAGCCGCTCGGCCTTGCGGGGCAGTTTGCCCGCCACATACATGCGCGAAGTATCGCCGAACCAGCCGTCGACGATGACTGTGACGTCGATATTCAGGATATCGCCGTCCTTCAGTCGCTTGTCGCCGGGAATGCCGTGGCAGACCACGTGATTCACACTGATGCAACTGGCGTGCTGATAGCCCTTGTAGCCAATCGTCGCCGATGTCGCGCCTGCATCTTCGACCATCTGCGTGATGAGGTCGTCAATCGCGCCGGTGGTCTGGCCGGGAAAGACATGCTCTGCAATATCGTCGAGTATCCGCGCGGCCAAGGCCCCTGCCGCGTGCATGCCGGCAAAGTCACCCTGTTCATAGATGCGGATGCCGTCCTTGGTCAGGCGGCCACGATGTTCTTTCATCGACGCTAAGCTCCAAATGTTTCGCGCAGCACTCCTTTTACGCTGCTTGCGCAGAAAGTACCAGAGGGTGTTGGGTCGCGGTTGCCATATCTGTATTTGCAGGCCGCATATCTCAGGTGGACCCGCAAGGTAGAATGAACTAGCACAAGACAGATTTTATTCGGTTGATTAAGAAAAAAGGGAGGCAGGCAATGCAAAAAGCTGACCAGTTGAAAGCCGAAATTTCCGGCATTGCGGAACTGCTTCAGTCCGGCAAGTACGAGCGGGCATTCAAAAGGGCAACCAAGGCCGCGAAAAAGTGGCCGAAGGCTGCGGCCTTGCCCCGGCTGGCGGGCCTTTGCGCCGTGCAGCAACAGAAGTTCAAGCTCGCTCAGACGTTTTTCGAACGCGCCTGGCGCCTCGAACCGGGCAACCCGGATCTGATCCAGAACTACGGCCTGAGTCTTGTTCAGGGTGGCGAGTCTGAGGCCGCCTTGCGGTTTATCGACATAATCGAGGCAAAGGGTCCCTTGGCCCCAGGCCAGCATCTGATCCGGGCGCTGGCCGCGCTGCGCGGGCATCGTGCTGCTGAGGCGCTGGCCGCCATCGAGCAAGTCTTGGAGCATCAGCCCGAAAATCTGCAAGCCTATTGTCTAAAGGCGGATATTCTGGACGAAATGCACCACTGGGACCACGCGCTTGACGTTTTGACCGCGCTATCCAATCAGAATCCAAAGTTCCAATATGGGCAGTTGCGTTTGGCCAAGGCGCATGTCGGGTTGGGGCAGCTGGATCATGCGCTGACCCACGGTCGCGCCGCGATGGAGCTGGATCCGGATAATGCCGAAACCCTGCAATTCATGGCGTCGCTTCCCAACCTGTCGGATCAGGAAAAAAAGGCGCTGAAAGCGCGTACAGCGAAGCTGATCGCGGCTGAACCGGCAAATCGCGAAGCAGCAGCCATGCTTCATTTTGCGGCGGCAAGTCTTGCGAAATCTGAAAAGGATATCCCGCAAGAGATGCAGCATTTGAACCAGGCGCATAAACTCACGCGCAAGGGGTTCGACGGGTGGGAAGATCGCAACGCACAGCAGTGCCGCGCCATATTGTCGGCACCTCTGCCGGTTAAGGCCGCCCTGCGCTCAGACCTGCCGCGCCCCATATTTGTCATTGGTCTGCCCCGGTCAGGCACAACATTGGTCGAGCGCATATTGTCGTCACACACAGATGTGCAGGGTCTGGGTGAGCTGCCGACTGTCCATCACTGGGCCAGGAAAACAGTGCCATCAAACTGGAGCGATGCTCAGGCGCTGTCGGATTTCTACTTTCAGAGCCTGCCTGAGCTTGGCGAAGGCATCACGGCATTTGTCGACAAGGCACCGGGTAACTATGCCTATGTCGGTTTGATGGCGCAGGCTTTCCCCAATGCCGTCATCCTGAATGTCGAGCGCGATCCCAGAGACATCGCCCTTTCGATGTGGCGCGCGCAATTCGGTGCAGGAGGGCTGTATTTCACTCATGACTTGAAATGGATGGCGGCCGAGGCGAACCGGTATCAACGCTACATGCACCACTGGCGTGATGTTCTGCCCAACCGCGTTCACGACATTCGCTATGAAACTCTGGTCAACAATTTGCGGTTCACCGCTGAGGAGCTGGCGCAGGTCTGCGATCTGCCCTTCGAAGACGCTATAGTGTCCCCGGAAAAGTCCGGAAACGCGATTAAAACGGCCAGTAACTTGCAGGCGCGACAGGCGGTGAACACATCTTCAATTGGTGGGTGGCAGGCCGTAGCGGATCAGTTGGAGCCATTTGTGAAAGGATTGGATTTGAATTTGTGGCCAGAGGTTTCTGGGGGCCAGCCTTAAGCTCACTTGAGGCAAATCGCGGCACGGGTGAGACCCAAGTCAGCGGGTGTTCTACTCCGTGTGTTTGATTGCGATCTGTAAAGGGCGCATCCAAATGCCTGGCGACTCGCCCTTACTGCAATCGCGTTCCGACCCAGACCCCCTCCGGTGAAATTCGAGTGTCATAGACCAACCGTTCGACACCCTTGGCCTGCGCATCCTCAAATGCCGCCGCGTAGGTCGGGTCGATATCCACGGCCAGCGCCAGCCGGTCGCAGTCGGTGCGCTGCACCAGATACAGCATGATTGCCCGGTGGCTCTGCGCCGCCATCGCGGCCAACTCGCCCAGATGCTTGGTGCCTCGCGCTGTGACGCTGTCGGGGAACTCTGCCAGTCCGGGTTCGCGGGACAAGGTGACGCTTTTGACCTCGACATAGGCGTCCGGCAGGCCGGGTTGGGTCAGCAGAAAGTCGATACGGCTGTTCTCGCCGTACTTCACCTCGGGGCGGACGGTTTCATAGGCGGCAAGCTCGGGAATTTCTCGTGCCTCCAGCGATGCACGCAGGGCTTTGTTTGGGACCGAGGTGTCGACACCGGTGAAATGTCCATTTTCATGATCGACCAGCCGCCAGCCGTATTTCAGCTTTTTCTTCGGATCGTCATTGGGTTCAAGCCAGATTTTCTCGCCGGGTTCGGCCAGGCCCATCATTGAGCCCGGATTGGCACAATGGGCGGTCACCTCGCGTCCGTCTTCCAGCTGGCAATCAGCCAGAAAGCGTTTGTAGCGTCGGATCAGGCGGGCGGGGATTAGTGGGGTGGCAAATTTCATGCCACCCGGATTATCGCGCGCGCGTCCGCAAGGGAAGTGTCAGACGAGGCCTGCCATCACGCCACCGTCCACGTCCCAGATCGCGCCGGTGACCCACGCGGTTTCGTCAGACAGAAGATGCGTAACCGTATGCGCAACATCCTCGGGACGGCCAACGCGGCCGATCGGATGGAACGCGTCGAATGCTTCGGTCAGGGTTTCTTCGATCTTGCCCGGATCGATGAAAGCGCCATAGATGGGAGTCACCACCACGGCCGGAGAAACCGCATTCACGCGGATGCCGTACTCTGCCAGCTCCATCGCAAGGTGCTGGGTCAACGAATGAAGCCCCGCTTTGGCCATGGAATATGCCGAAGAGGGCGTGGCTCGAACCGCCTGTTTCGCCCACATAGAGCCTATGTTCACGATGCTGCCGCCACCATTGGCCTTCATGTTTTCGGCTGCCGCTTGCGTTATGAAAAAGGTCGCGCGGTTCAGGTCCATGTAGCGGTCATAGTCCTTTCCGGTATGTTCCAAAAACGGTTTTGGCGCAAATGTCCCGGCCGCATTGACCAGTCCATGGATGTGGTCTTTGGTCGATTTGATCTGGGCAATCAACGCGTCGACGTCCGCCATGTCACGCAGGTTTGCGCGGTGCGTGCCTGCGGCTGCCCCCAGTTCCGCCTTTGCGGCTTCCAGCTTGTCGGTGGACGAGCCGACCAGCGTCACGTGCCCTCCGCCTGCTACGATCTGGCGTGCCGTAGCCAGACCCATTCCGCTGGATCCACCGATGATAAGTGTTGTTGGCTGTGTCATGATCAAGCTCCCTATCTACTGATAGGTAGATATATTGGGCTGGCAAATGCCAGTTCAACCCCCTATCTAATGATAGGTAGAAAAACGGACCCTGAGCGTTTATGGCCAAAACAGAAAAACCACTGTCGGAAACCGCCAACCGAATTTTGGACGTGGCCGAGCGTATGGCGCGGCAGGGTGGATATTATGCCTTTAGTTTCCGCGATATCGCCGCGGAAATCGGCATAAAGTCCGCCAGCATTCACTATCACTTTCCAACCAAAGAAGCGTTGGGCGAAGCGCTGGTGACCCGGTACACGGATCAGTTTCTGGGTGCGTTGGGCAGGTTGGATGAAGCGACACCATTGGAATCACTAGAGCAATATGTAGCGGCTTACAGACGGGCATTGATTGAACAGGATCTGATGTGCCTGTGTGGAATGTTCGGTGCTGAAATCGCTAGGCTGCCAGACCCTGTGGCCAGGCGTACGCGTGAGTTCTTTGAACGCAATCTGGTGTGGCTGGAAACGGTGTTCCGGGCGGCTGGTGCCGCCAACCCTCAGGCGCGGGCAGGTGAAACCATTGCCCGGCTGGAAGGCGCGATGATCCTGGCGCGATCGATGAACGATATGGACCTGTTCCATCGCGTGACGGAAGATTTGCCCGCCGAAGCCCTGCGCGATTGACAAACGGCCTTGCGAGGCCCGGCAGGAACGATATCTTGCGGCCTGTGCCATAGCAGGAAAGGACAGGTTATGCCGAACCCAACCGCAGCGATGCTTGTGATCGGGGATGAAATCCTGTCGGGCCGCACCCGGGATGCAAATATGCACTACCTGGCGCAGGAACTGACCAAGCACGGGATCGACCTGAAAGAAGTTCGGATGGTCAGCGACGATGCCACTGCAATTGAACAAGCCGTTCGGGCGCTTTCGGGCAGTTGCGATCACGTCTTCACCAGTGGAGGTATTGGCCCGACTCATGACGACATAACGGCGGATTGCATTGCCCGGGCTTTCGGTGCGTCAATCGACGTCAGGGCCGATGCGCGGGCGCTGCTGGAGCGGCACTATGAGAACTCGGGACTGGAACTTAATGCTGCGCGTCTGCGTATGGCACGGATTCCGGATGGTGCGGACCTGATCGACAATCCGGTCTCGACCGCGCCGGGATTCACGCTGGGAAATGTGCATGTGATGGCGGGGATCCCGATGATCTTTCAGGCAATGGTCGCGAGCGTTCTGCCGGGCCTAACCGGCGGCGATCCTCTGTTGTCGCAAACGCTGCGGGTCAACAGGGGTGAGGGGGATATTGCATCGATCCTCTCCGCTCTCGCGGATGATTTCCCCGAACTTGCCATCGGCAGCTACCCGTTCCAGTTGAACGGCGTTTTTGGCTCTAACGTTGTGGTTCGGGGGACAGACGGTTCAAAGGTCGACGCGGCCACAACCCGGTTGGCGAAAGAGTTGAAGCTTTGAGTCCGAACTGGCCCGACATCGTCGACGGGACCTGGCCAGCGGCCCGATATGACACGCTGGGTCCGTTCCGCCTGCGGCAGGGGTTGGGTGGCGGCTCGCGCGTTTCTGCGGCCAGCGCCCTAGGACCAGCAACCAACGGCGAGGTCAAGGCTGCAGAAGAGGCGATGCGCGGCTTGGGCCAGCGGGCCATATTCTGCCTTCGTCCCGACGACGAAACGCTGGACCAACAGCTTGCAGATCGTGGCTATGACATTCTGGACCCGGTCAACATTTACGAATGTCCGGTGCAACACCTGACCGATAAACCGATCCCCCGGGTCACGGCCTTCACGATTTGGAGCCCGCTGGCCATCATGAACGAGATTTGGGCGCAGGGCGGTATTGGGCCGGAACGGCTGGCCGTGATGGAGCGTGCTCAAGGGCCGAAAACGGGGATCTTGCTGCGCCGATCCGATCAGCCAGCCGGAGCAGGGTTCGTCGCAATTCATGACAAGGTTGCGATGGTGCACGCGCTGGAGATTCTACCGGCACATCGCCGTCAGGGGCTTGGCCAATGGGCCATGCGGGCGGCGGCGTTCTGGGCACGGGATAACGGCGCGGAAACGCTGAGCGTGATCTGTACCAAAGCCAATGACGGGGCAAATGGTCTCTACAGCGCGCTCGGGATGGCGATCACCGGGGAATACCATTATCGTCAGCTTGTCCAAGGAGATAGCTCGCTGTGACCGACCAAACCCTGCCCACCGCACTGGACCTGCCGATGGTGGACCCGCTGCCGCCCGAGACGCAGAAGTACTTTGATATCTGTGTCGAGAAACTGGGTTTTGTACCCAATGTTCTGAAGGCGTATGCCTTCAACATCGACAAACTGAACGCATTCACGGCCACGTATAATGACCTGATGCTTGGTGACAGCGGGTTGTCCAAGCTGGAGCGCGAAATGATTGCAGTGGTCGTCTCGGCGATCAACAAGTGCTTTTACTGCCTGGTGGCCCACGGGGCGGCTGTCCGGCAATTGTCGGGTAACCCGCAACTGGGCGAGATGCTGGTGATGAATTACCGCGTGGCCCCATTGGGCGACCGTCAGCGCGCCATGCTGGACTTTGCCGCGAAGATGACCACGGCCAGTACCGAGATCGAAGAGCCCGACCGCCAGCGCCTGCGGGATGTGGGTTTCAGCGACCGGGATATTTGGGACATCGCCAATGTCACCGGCTTTTTCAACATGTCGAACCGGGTGGCCAGCGCGACGGCGATGGCGCCGAACGACGAATACCACGCACAGGCCCGATGATCCGAACCGCTGCCCTTTGTCTTTTGTTGCTGGCCGGTCAGGGTGCCGCGCAGAACCTGACCATGCCTTCCGGGGCGCGGCTTGTCAGCGACCGCACAAGCGCATTGGACAGTTACGAACTGCCGATCGGTCCCTTTGCCGACGGTGCCGTTCCCGCGCGCGAGGTTGAGGGGAAGGTGGAGCGGTTCACGTGGCGCCTTCAATCCGGGTCCAGCACGACGCTGCAGATACTGGCCCCGTTGCGCGATCAGATTGCCGCTCAGGGGTATGAAATCCTGCTCGATTGCCAGGCCAGTGTTTGCGGTGGTTTCGACTTCCGCTTTGGCACCGAGGTGGTGCCCACACCGGATATGTACGTTGCCATTCAGGATTATCGTTTTTTGTCCGCCGCCAAGGGGGACGCCGTGGTCAGCCTGTTGGTCAGCCGAAATCCACCCGACGGATATGTGCAGATGATCCGGGTGACTCCGGTCGGGGTAACGGCCCCGCCGCCACTGGTGATCGAAGAAACGGTCAATCCGTCGGGTGGCTTGCTCGCCGGTCTTGAACAGAACGGCCATGTGATTCTGGATGACCTGCATTTCCGCACCGGAGAGATCACTTTGGGCGAGGGGCCATTCTCTTCGCTGGAATTGATTGCGGACTTCCTGGCCAAAAACCCCGATACCCGTTTGGCGCTTGTGGGTCACACGGATGACACCGGCGCGCTGGAGGCCAATATCTCGGTCAGCACAGGCCGGGCACAGGCTGTGCGCGTTCGGTTGATCGAAAAACATGGGGTCGCGGCGGATCGGGTCGAGGCCCGGGGGATCGGGTATCTTGCCCCTCTGACCTCGAATGCTACACCAGAGGGTCGCGACCTGAACCGCCGTGTCGAGGCTGTTTTGTTGGTAAACTGACTTCTGCACCTTAGATCAGCTTAAGATCTGACTACAAACACAGGAGTCCCCCATGCCGGATCAGACCCACGCCCCTCAGGCATTGATCATTGGAGCGGGGGCCGGGTTGTCGGCCTCATTTGCGCGGGTATTGGCAAAGGATGGGTTCAGCCTGCATTTGGCCGCGCGCAATATTTCGGATCTGGGCCAATTGGCGGCCGAGACCGGGGCAGAGCTGCATCAGGTGGACGGCACTAACGCCGAAGCCGTGGCCGCACTGGTTGCCGGGCTGCCGGGTGAGTTGCGCGTCGCCTGCTACAACCCTTCCGCACGACAGCGGGGGCCGATTACCGAACTTGATCCGGAAACCGTGCGTAAGGCGGTCGAAGTGACCGCCCACGGAGCATTCCTGTTGGGGCAGGCCGCTGCCCGCCGGATGTTGGCGCAAGAGATGCGGGATAACCGCCGCGGCACCATCCTGTTCACCGGTGCGTCGGCAGGGGTCAAAGGGTTTCCGATGTCGGCCCCCTTTGCCATGGGCAAATTCGCCCAGCGTGGTTTGGCGCAATCCATGGCGCGCGAGCTTCATCCCAAGGGCGTTCATGTCGCATGGATCAATATCGATGGCGGAATTCGCAACGCATCGCGTCCCGAACGGATCGAGGCCGAAGACAACCCCGACAGTATGCTGGACCCCGACGCCATCGCACGGGAATATATGCATCTGATCCATCAGAACCGCTCGACCTGGAGCGATGAGCTGACCCTGCGCCCATGGGTCGAACGGTTCTGAACGTGTCCGGCATATCGGTCACAAAAAAAGACCCGCGCAGTTTGGCGCGGGCCGTTCTAGGTCACCGAGGTAAATTCACCAGTCCATCGGACCTTTCTCGTGAAAGGCATCGACAAGAAAATCTATGAAAGCCCGAACCTTGGGCTGCGTAAAGCGCCCGGGTGGGTAAACGGCGTAGACGCCCTGAACCTCATCGGGCAGCGATGGCATCGCGTCCAAAACCGCGCCGGATTTCAGTGCGTCGGCATACAGATAGCTGGGAAGATATGCGATCCCCAACCCGGAAATGGCTGCGTTCAACAGCGACTGGCCGTCATTGACGCTCAGCCAGCCGGCGGTGCGCACCTGCCGTTTCTCGCCGGACGGCGCGGTCAGTTTCCACACGTTACCGGACGACTGGCTGGAGTAATGCAGCAGCTTGTGTTCGTTCAGATCGTCGATTTTCTGCGGGCGTCCGAATTTCTCGATATAGCTGGGTGCCGCAACCATCCGCTTGACGGTTTCCGTTAGCTTGCGCGCGCGCAGGGTGCTGTCTTCCAGTTCACCAATCCGCACGGCCACGTCGAAGCCTTCGGAAATCAGTTCCACATAGCGGTTGTTCAGAACCATGTTCACGGTGATATCCGGATAGGCCGCAAGAAACTCGGACAAGACCGGCGACAGGTGATTCACGCCGAAATCCGTGGCCACGCTGATCCGAAGCAGACCCGAGGGGGCGGACTGCATCGAAGTGACAAGCGCATCGGCCTCACCTGCGTCATTCAGCACGCGGCGCGCGCGGTCATAATAGGCCAGACCAATCTCGGTCGGTGAGACACGCCGGGTCGTTCGGTTCAGCAGCCGTGCGCCCAATCGGGCCTCAAGGCTGGAAACATGCTTTGACACGGCCGATTTGGAGATGCCCATTTTTTTTGCCGCGTCGGTAAAGCCACCCTGGTCCACCACATTGGCAAAGGCTTCCATTTCGGTCAGTCGATCCATTCTAGTACCCCAGGAATTCTGTTCTTTGGCTAACTGTGGCCTCCAATCTGGGCGGAAACTAGGCAGACATTGGATAATATCAGGGATTTAAATCGGATCGTTTGCAGATGGGAAACGCGGAAACGATGGTTTCCGAGATGGCCACAAAGCCTGTAACTCAAGGATTTTAGGCGAAGTTGGCGGAATATGTTAACATGAGAATGGCAAATTTGTGTCCACGGAGGAGAACATGAAAGCCATTTTCACCATCGCAGCCCTCTGCCTGTCCGCATCCCTTGCAATGGCCGGGGGGGAAACGCCCTCGAACCCGGATGCGAGGGTCTATTTTGCAAATCTGTCGGACGGTGACACCGTGTCGTCACCGGTAACCGTGGTCTTTGGGCTTAGCGGTATGGGCGTGGCACCTGCCGGAACCGAGGCCGAGAATACCGGTCACCACCACCTTCTGGTTGACCGCCCGCCACTGGGTGAGGGTGAGGACGGAGTGGATGAGCTGGCCTATGGTCTCCCCGCCGACGACAACCATCTGCATTTCGGTGGCGGTCAGACTGAGGTGACGTTGGAACTGGCACCGGGCGATCATACGCTGCAACTGGTGCTGGGCGATGCAGGCCATGTCCCGCACGCGCCGCCTATCGTGTCGCAGGTGATCACGATCACGGTGGAATAAGGTGCTTTCAGGCTGATGTTGTGTTCTGCGCTGCGTCACCTTTGGGCGGCGCACCCACAAAGGACAGAATCGCAACGATTGCCAGCAGACTTCCGATTGAGATCGCTGCAATCGCCCACAAGACCGCGCCATGATGCGCAATGGCGGCCAACAGCATCGATATCGCGATAATCGCCAGCCTCCCGAGTGTTTTTGAAACCGCTTGCGCGGCAATCCTTTGCTCTTTCGGGGCGATGTCCATGAAATACAGCGTCCGTGCGCTGCCCAGCCCTGTGACCGCGACGGTTGCCACGAACAGGGATACCGCGTGCAGGTGCACCGTATGATCCAGCCCCTGGCTGTGCAGTGCGATCAGGCAAATGCCGGATACCGCGATCATCGCCGCTCCGGCGATCATGACCGAACGGTTGGAATAGCCTGACAGAGCACGCCAAAGCGGCGCAGCCACCATCAGGGCGGCCGCTGATGACACCACCAGCGCCGTCAGCCCCTGCTCCGAACTGTGATGTGCCTCAGCGGCGATCAGGGCGAAGAACGGCACCGATAATCCTGCCAAGACAAAGGAAAGCCGGACAAACATGTACTTTTGAAACCATGGCTCGACAAATAAACGCGCCGCATCTCGCCAGAAGGCGCGCATCGACTCAATGCGCGTCTCTTTGGTTGCCTGCTGCGCTTCACCAGGGCGCTCTTGCAACGCCATCACCAGTGCCGCCGACACGGCAAAGCACAGCGCACCGAACCCGATCACCATACTGTGGCGCGTCAGGGCCGGAGCGTCCTGAAAGATCTGATGCAGCACCAGAACAGCCGCTATCGTGGCCGCCCCGCCGATGGCCTTTTGCGAATAGCTCACACGCATCCGGTCGCGGGACGGAAGATTGCCACCCACAAACTCGATGATCAGCAGGCTTTTGACCTCTTCCAGAAACCCGATCAGGAAAATCCCAACGACGAACGCCCCGATCACGAAGGTCCGGTCGCTATGGGTCACGGCCAGTATAACGGCAGCGAAACACAGTCCGACCACGATATCGATCCGGGCAATGGCGGCTTTCTTCTGCGCCAGACGCCCGATGGGTCCGGCAGCGCAGATATCGGCCAAGGTTCCGGCTGTATGGCGGATCGCCACCAGCGCAGCGGCCAAAAAGACTGGTAAATTCATCGACACTGCCAGAAACGTCAGCACGACCGAGGGGCTGGCCATCGACCACGCCATGACAGAAAAAGCCCCCTGTCCCGCCAATAGCGGAACATTTCGGGACGGGGGCTGGAGCGTCTCGTGGGTCATTCTCTCGCGCGGTTTCTCCGGAACGGAAGGCTATCGCGCGAGTTCACGATATGTCGGCGCGCAACGCAAGGCGCAGGGCGGTGCGCCTAGAATGTTGCAGCCAGCCGCGTGCCCTGATTGATAGCGCGCTTAGCATCCAGTTCGGCGGCCACATCTGCACCGCCGATCACGTGCGGGGTGATGCCTCGCTCGATCAGAGCATCGGCAAGGCTGCGTTCGGACACCTGACCGGAACACAGAACGATTGAGTCCGCCGCAATCACGGTCGGGTCGGCACGTTCCTCGCCAAAGCTGATATGCAGGCCGTCCTCGTCTATGCGCTCGTAGTTCACGCCGCCAACAAAGTTGACGTCTTTCATCTTGAGAGTGGCGCGGTGAATCCAGCCGGTTGTTTTGCCCAGTCCTTTGCCATGAGCCTGCTTCTTCCGCTGTAGCAGTGTAACGTCACGCGCAGGTGCCGCCGGTTGCGGACCTTCTGGCGCAAGGCCCGAGCGGTGTTCAGCCGGATCGGTCACGCCCCATTCCTTCATCCATGCGGGCAGGTCGGTCGTGATGCTATGGCCGTTCTCCAGTAGGAACTCGGACACGTCGAAACCGATACCGCCTGCGCCGATGACGGCGACGGATTTGCCAATCTCGGCCTTGTCGCGCAGCACGTCGATATAGTTGACGACGTTGTCACGATCCTGCCCCGGTATCTGCGGGTCGCGTGGCGTGACGCCGGTGGCGATAACCACTTCGTCAAAGCCGTTCAGGTCGTCCGCGCCGACCTCTCGGTTCAACTCCACCTTCACACCCAGATCGGTCATCATGGTGCGGTACCAGTCGACCAGTCCCCAGAACTCTTCCTTGCCCGGCACCTGCTTGGCCATGTTCAACTGGCCCCCAATCTCGGCGGCGCGGTCGAACAAGGTCACGTTGTGTCCGCGCTGGGCTGCGGTCATCGCAGTGGACAAACCCGCAGGACCTGCGCCGACGATCGCAACCGTCTTTGGCGTTTCTGCTGCGGTAATTTCCAGTTCGGTCTCATGGCAGGCACGCGGGTTCACAAGGCACGACGTCAGCTTGCCGCTGAACGTGTGGTCCAGACAGGCCTGGTTGCAGGCGATGCAGGGCGCAATCTTGGCCCCTTCACCTGCAATTGCCTTGTTGACGAATTCCGCATCGGCCAGCATTGGCCGGGCCAGAGACACCATGTCGGCGCAGCCGGTCGACAGGACCTCTTCAGCGACCTCGGGGGTGTTGATCCGGTTCGACGTGATGACCGGAATCGACACCTTACCCATCAGCTTTTTCGTCACCCAGGCGAAGGCCGCACGGGGAACACTGGTGGCAATGGTTGGAATCCGAGCTTCATGCCAGCCGATACCGGTGTTGATGATCGTGGCACCGGCCTCTTCGATGCGCTGGGCCAGTTCAACGACCTCTTCATGGGTCGAGCCGTTGGGGATCAGGTCAATCATCGACAGGCGGTAGATGATGATGAAATCGGTACCCACGGCCTCGCGCGTTCGACGCACGACCTCGATTGGCAGGCGCATGCGGTTCTCATAGGACCCGCCCCATCGGTCGGTGCGCTTGTTGGTGTGAGTCACAAGGAACTGGTTGAGGAAATACCCCTCGGACCCCATGATCTCGACCCCGTCATAACCCGCCTTCTGGGCCAGTACCGCAGCGTTGACGATATCGGCGATCTGCTTCTCGATACCCTCTTCATCCAGCTCATTCGGAGGGAAGGGCGAGATCGGGGATTTCACCGGGCTGGGGGCCACGCATTTCGGACCATAAGCATACCGCCCTGCATGCAGGATCTGCATCGCGATCTTGCCGCCGGCCTCATGCACGCGCTGGGTCACGATGGAATGGTTCGCCACCTCTTTGTCATTGGTCATCATCGACGCGCCGGGCAGGACCGAGCCTTCAAGGTTCGGACCAATCCCACCTGTCACCATCAGAGCCACGCCTCCGCGCGCGCGGTCGGCATAGAATTCGGCCACACGGTTCCAGTCACCGGTTTCTTCGAGCCCCGTGTGCATCGACCCCATCAGGACGCGGTTCTTCAAAGTGGTAAAGCCCAGGTCCAGCGGGGCCAGCATGTTTGGGTACGCAGTCATGGCGAACTCTCCCTCCCGATTTCTCGACGCTAGATTGACGTTCGCGTCAATGTTGTCACGCGAAACCTAACGTCAAACTCTTTGCGAGGGCCTTGGGGCTTGATACAGACGTCTCAAAGCACATTAGTGAGGCCGCGCATGACCCCCGAAGAAATCGCCAAACTGCCCTATCGACCCTGCGTGGGACTTATGCTGATGAATGCCGAGGGCAAGGTTTTTGTCGGCCAGCGCAATGACCGCCACAAGGACGCTTGGCAGATGCCTCAGGGTGGAGTGGACAAAGGCGAGGACCCACGGGATGCGGCGCTGCGTGAGCTTTGGGAGGAAACCGGCGTAACTTCGGACCTCGTTGAGGTCGTTGCCGAAACAAACGGCTGGCTGCCCTATGATCTGCCGCATGACATCGTGCCCAAAATCTGGAAGGGTCGCTTTCGCGGGCAGGAACAGAAATGGTATCTGCTGCGGTTTACCGGTAGTGACGACCAGATCGACATCCAGACAGAGCATCCGGAATTCACTCAATGGAAATGGCAGGACCCCGGTAAGCTGATCGAAGAGATCGTGCCGTTCAAACGTGAGGTTTACCAGCAGGTGGTTGCCGCCTTTGCCGATCACCTGTCATAAGACGGCATGCAAATAGAAGATATCTGGCCCAAGTACCGCGCACGCCTGAAAGCGTTTCTGCATTCGCGTGTGTCCAACGCGGCAGATGTAGATGACCTGCTGCAGGAAATCTTGGTCAAAGTTTTCACCGGTCTGCCAAACCTGAAGGACCCGGCGAAACTGCAGCCGTGGTTGTTTCAAACCGCCGATCGCACGATCATCGACTATTACCGGAAATCAGGCCGTGCCGAGGCGCACCCGGATGACCTTTGGTATCACCGCGACGATCCGGAAACACGTCAGGACTTGGAGGGCTGTGTCGAACCTTTCATTCGTGGATTGTCGCAGGAAACCGCGGACATGCTGATGGCGATCGACATCAATGGCATACCCCAACAGGATTACGCACAGGCGCAGGGGCTGGCGTATTCAACTCTGAAATCCCGCGTTCAGAAGGGGCGGGCAGAATTGCGAAAAGCGTTCGAAGATTGCTGCAATATCTCGATGGATGTGCGGGGTAATATCTCGGACGTTCAGGAAAAACCGAAATCCTGCAAAAAATGTTGATCTGATCGTCGTCTTTTTGGCGCGGGCTTCGTCTGACAGATGAAACCAGCAAAAGGAAAGACCAATGATCCGTATCATAAGTTTCAAAATCTGCCCTTTCGTTCAGCGCGTCACCGCGCTGTTGGAAGCCAAGCAGGTGCCTTATCAGATCGACTATATCAGCCTCAGCGACAAGCCGGACTGGTTTCTGGAATTGTCGCCGACAGGTCAGGTGCCGGTTCTGGTGACCGAGGGCGGCACCGCGCTGTTCGAGTCGGACGCAATTGCCGAATTCCTCGACGAAGTGACCGCGTCGCTGCAGCCCGACCTGACGCCCGAACAGCGCGCCCTGAACCGCGCGTGGAGCTATCAGGCAAGCAAACACTATCTGGTTCAGTGCAGCGCGATGCAAAGCGCGGATCAGGCGATCTTCTCTGATCGGATGACCAAGCTAAACGCCTCTTTCGCAAAGGCTGAAAAGCAGCTGGGCGATGGGCCTTATTTTGCGGGCGAGGCGCTGGGCAATGTCGATATGGCGTGGTTGCCGTTGCTCCATCGCGCTGCAATCGTGGCCGAACACAGCGGGCACGATATGTTGGTGGACTACCCCAAGGTGAAGGCTTGGCAACAGGCCTTGCTGGCGACAGGCATCCCGCAGAAAACCGTGTCCGAGGATTTTGTCGCGCGATTTGCCGAATTCTATCTGGCCGAACGGACGTGGCTTGGGCGGGGTGCGAACCTGAACGAAGCGCCGGCAACCGCTCCGTTGAAACAATCCGGCGGGTGCTGCGGGTGATTTACTCACCAAGCCGCACGTTGGCGTGAGGGGGCGTGGTCGCATCTGGTCGACCTGTCTAGCTTGACGGGTATGAAGGACACACCCCCATCTCCCTCTTTCGTACAACCCGCCGGACGCAAGTTCACGGGTGCAGACCGCCGCGCGCCGTTGCGCGGCGGTCTGCAAGGCTGCGCGGAATATAGCGCCGGTCAGACCGCAGGCCGGTTCTATCCCATTGCCTGTGTTGCGCTTGAAGTCACCCAGCGTTGCAATCTGGATTGCACGCTGTGTTATCTCTCGGACCGGGCCGAGATGACCTATGATCCGCCGCTTTCGGTTCTGTTCGCGCGGATTGCCACGATCCATAGCCACTATGGCCCCGGTGTCTCGGTCCAGTTGACGGGCGGAGATCCGACGCTGCGCAAGGTCGAAGATCTTGAATCGCTGTGCCGCGAGATCCGGCGATTGGGCATGCGGTCCTGCCTGATGACCAACGGTATCCGCGCCAGCCGGGCGTTTCTGACGCGGCTTGCGGCAGCGGGGTTGGATGACGTGGCCTTTCATGTCGACATGACTCAGGAGCGCAAAGGGTTTGCCAGCGAGGCCGAGCTAAATACCGTGCGTTGTGCCTACATCCGTCGTACGCGCGGGTTGGGCTTGCGGGTCTTGTTCAACACAACGGTCTTTGGCGGTAATTTCGACGAGCTTCCTACGCTGGCGCGGTTCCTGCGTGACCGCCTGGAGGTCGCCTTTGTTTCGTTCCAGATGCAGGCCGATACTGGCCGAGGGGTGCTGCGGGAACGACCCGACGCGATCACGCAAGACAGTGTAATGCGTGCGGTTGAGGCCGGGTATGAAACACCCCTGCATTTCGACACTGCAGCCGTAGGGCATTCGAAATGCAACCGCTATGCCAGCGTCGTCACCGCCGGAGGGCGCGCGGTATCGCTTCTGTCGGCCCGGCGATTGACGCATCGGGTGATTGCCGCGCTGGAACGGGCGGATCGGTCGACAGACGGCCATATCGACATCCGCGATGGTGTGCGGCGCATGGCGTTGCGCAACCCCCTTTTGGCTGCGCGGGCCGGTCTGCATCTTCTGGGGTGCGTTCTAAGTCTGGGGCGCGGTCTTTTGCGCGGACCGGTCCGCAGGCAATCCGTGTTCATCCATAACTTCATGGCCGCGGATGCGCTGGAAGAAGGTCGTTGTGCGTCCTGCGTGTTCATGGTCGCAACGGCAAACGGCCCGCTGTCCATGTGCGCCCACAACGCGCAACGCGACCTGCATCTGGCGGCGCCTGACCAGATTGACGGCCCGTTTGGTCCAAGCTGGTGGAACGCCGCAGCGCCACGCCTGTCAGGAACCCCCGATCTGCCGGACCTGAGCGATCCCGCTTTGGCTCCTCTCAAGCGGCTCAAGGGTCAGATGCGTGCATTGCGCCGGAACCGAAAGGACGCGTCATGAGAAACCTTCTGTTACTTCTGCTATTTCCGATACTGGCGGCCTGCGCCAGCGTGGAGCGATTGGCCCTGCCTGCGCCCGAAGCCCTGCCGGGGCAGACCCTGACCCGTTTCGCGGCACCTCCGGGAGAGAAGGTAGATCATCGGGATTGGGACAGCTTTCTGAACCGCTATGTCGCAATGGATACGCACGGTGTGAACCGGGTGGCTTATGGGCAAGTGACACAAACAGATCGAACGCGTCTGAAAGGATATCTGGCTGATCTGCAGGCTGTTGATCCGGTGCAGCTGACCAGCGACCAACAACTGGCTTACTGGATCAATCTGTACAACGCGCTGACGGTGGATGTCGTTCTCGACAACTACCCTGTAGCCTCGATCCGGGACATCAAGGACGGACCGCTTTCGATTGGGCCGTGGAACCGTCCTTTGGCACGGGTTGGCGGGGAAACCCTGACTCTGAATGACATCGAACATCGCGTCATCCGACCCACATTCAACGAGCCGCGCATCCATTACGCGCTGAACTGTGCCGCTGTGGGCTGCCCCAACCTGATGGACCGCGCCTGGCGGGCTGAGACGCTAGAGCGCGATCTCGCGACCGCCGAACATGCCTATGTCAACGACCCGCGCGGCGTGCGGTTCGACAACCGCGGCGGGCTTATCCTCTCGAAAATATATATCTGGTTCCGCGAGGATTTCGGTCCGAATGAAAAGGCTGTTCTTGCTTACATCGAAACGGTGGCGAAACCCGAGCTGCGCGCCCGCCTGCAGCATACGCCGCGTGTCAAAGCATATCAGTACGACTGGGCGCTGAACGACGCGGCGGCCGGATCGTAGCTGGCGGTTACAGCAACCCTTCGGCGCGCAGCAGTTCCTGCATGTTTGCCTCGGGGCGGGGGCCGATATGGCTGATGACCTCGCGGGCGCAGACATTGCCGATCCGTGCGCAGGTCTCATGATCGCGACCTGTGGCCATGCCGAACAGGAAACCAGCCGCGAATTGATCGCCTGCACCGGTCGCATCCACTGGCACCACTTTTTCAACCGGCACGTCGATGCGCTTGCCTTCGTTCAGAACCGTCACCCCGTCGCCCGAACGTGTGCATACGACCAGAGGGCAGATCGCGGCGGTTTTGGCCAGCGCCTCTTCCAGATCGTCAGTTTCGAACAGCGACTTGATCTCTGCCTCGTTGCCGATGACGAAATCCAGTTCGTTTTCGATCAGCAACAGGAAGTCGACACGGTGGCGTTCCACGCAGAACGGGTCGGAAATGGCGATACCAGCCTTGCCGCCGCCCTTGTGACACGCGCGTGCGGCCTCAAGGAAGGCAGCCTTGCCCTTTTCCTTGTCGAACAAATAGCCCTCAAGGAACATGATCTGGCTGTTGCCTGCGACCTCATCCGATACGTCCTGCGACGACAGTTCAGACGAAATCCCCAGATAGGTATTCATCGATCGTTCGCCATCGGGTGAGACAAAGATCATCGATCGCGACGTCGGCAGCTCTCCACCCGGAACCGGCGGGTTCACGAAGTCCACGCCATCTTCGTTCATCGCGTCCGCATAGAACCGGCCCAGTGCGTCATCGTGTACGCGTCCGATAAACGCCGAATCCAGCCCCAGCGCGCCTGCACCCGCGATCGTGTTGGCAACCGAACCGCCCGGCGTCTGAACCCGACCTTCCATCGAGGCATAAAGCACTTCGCCACGCTCCTGCTCGATCAGTTGCATGATGCCCTTTTCGATGCCCATCAGCTCCAGAAAGCTGTCATCGGCCTGAGAGATTACGTCCACCACGGCATTTCCGATGCCGACAAGCTGGTAGGTTTTCATAGGTTCTTGTCCTCAAATTCGCAGAGATCGCGGATGATACAGGTCGGGCACATGGGTTTGCGTGCCTTGCAGTGGTACCGGCCATGCAGGATCAGCCAGTGATGCGCATGCAGCTGAAAATCAACTGGGATATTGTCCTCGATGGCGCGTTCGACAGCGTCGACGTTTTTGCCGGGGCAGATACCAGAGCGGTTGCCGACGCGAAAGATATGGGTATCCACGGCCTGCGCCGGATATCGCCACCACATGTTCAGCACCACATTGGCCGTCTTGCGACCCACCCCCGGCAGCGATTGCAGGGCTGCGCGGGAATTGGGCACCTCGCCGCTATAGTCTTCGACCAGAATTCGGCTGAGCTTGATGACGTTCTTGGCTTTTTGCCGGAACAGGCCGATGGTCTTGATATGCTCGATCAGCCCCTCTTCACCCAGATCCAGCATCTTTTGCGGCGTGTCAGCGATCTTGAACAGCTCGCGCGTGGCTTTGTTTACCCCGGCGTCGGTGGCCTGCGCAGACAGCGCCACGGCCACGACCAGGGTATAGACGTTCACGTGATCCAGCTCGCCCTTGGGTTCGGGGTCGGCGTCCTGAAAACGTGTGAAGATCTCGCGGATCGTGTGATAATCAAGTTGTTTTGCCATCCGCGCCTTAATGCCGGTCGGGGCGCGTTGATACAAGTCCAAAGCCAATGCGCAAGTTCCGGGTCGCGAGGCCGTGACCTGCGCGCTATGGTTTGGACAAGACAATGAGGTGAGAACCATGAACGTCCAGACCCCGGAAAGCGGATACCATTACAACGTCATGCGTCGTGCCATTGATTTGATCGATCAGGGTGGCGAGAACCTGAGCCTCGACGAACTGGCGTGCCAGATGGACATGAGCCCCGCGCATTTCCAGCGCCTGTTCTCGCGTTGGACCGGGGTGTCGCCGAAACGGTATCAACAGTATCTGACATTGGGCCACGCCAAGGCGCTGCTGCGGGAACGGTTCACCACGTTGGAAACCGCGCATAACGTTGGCCTGTCCGGCAGTGGCCGCCTGCACGATCTGTTCCTGAAATGGGAATCCATGAGCCCCGGCGAATACGCCCGCAAGGGTGACGGGCTTACGATCTATTGGGGTTGGTTCGAATGCCCCTTTGGCCCGGCGCTTGTGATGGGAACGGACAAAGGCATCTGCGGCATGGCATTTGGCGCGGAGACCGGTGAGGAGGCTGCAATGGAGGACATGATCTCGCGCTGGCCTAAGGCGGAATTCGTCGAAGACCCGATGCGCCTGCGACCCTGGGTCCTCAGCGCGTTTGGCGCGGCCAGTGACCGGTTGGAGCCGACGCCGCTCTATCTGATCGGGTCACCTCTGCAGATCAAGGTTTGGGAAGCCCTGATGCATATTCCGTCGGGGCAGGTGACGACCTATTCGGAAATCGCACAGCGGGTCGGGTCGCCTCAGGCTGTTCGAGCCGTCGGGACAGCGGTGGGTCGCAATCCTGTCAGTTGGTTGATCCCCTGCCATCGCGCGTTGCGCAAATCCGGAGGATTGGGCGGCTATCATTGGGGACTGCCGGTGAAACGCGCGATGCTTGCTTATGAGGCCGCTCAGGCGGATGCGTAACCGCAGTCAAAAAGTAAGATCGTAAACCTGCTTCATGTGCTAGGTGAGTCTCTATGAGGCAGGACACCGGACAGACAACCCAGACATTCGCTGCATGGGCCATCCCCGTTTCGCTTGCAGTTTTATTGCTGAAACTGCTGGCGTGGTGGGTGACCGGCTCGGTCGCGTTGCTGTCGGATGCTTTGGAATCGGTTGTGAATGTGTTGGCGGCCTTGCTCGCATACTTTGCGGTCCGAATTTCAGGTATGCCGCCGGACAAAAAGCACCCGTTCGGACACAAAAAGGCCGAGTATCTGTCGGCCGTGGCCGAAGGAACCCTGATTGTTCTGGCCGCGCTTCTGATCATTCGCGAGGCCGTTTTTGCATTGCCCAATCCAGAATTGGCAGGCGCACCCTTTCTCGGCATCGCTATTAACGTGGGCGCGACCTGTCTGAACGGTATCTGGGCCTTTCTGCTGTTGCGGATCGGTCGACGCGAAAGTTCTCCTGCACTGGTAGCGAGCGCAAAGCATATTTTCACCGACCTGATAACGTCGGTTGGTGTCGTCGTCGGGCTGCTGATTGCGATGGCTACCGGTTGGCTGATCTTGGACCCTCTCATCGCGATCCTCGTAGCCCTCAACATTCTGTGGGAGGGTTGGAAAGTCATCCGCAGCTCGGTCGATGGGCTGATGGATGCCTCTTTGTCCGACAGGGATTTGAAGTCTGTGCGGGAAATGATCGAGGCCAATCTGGGCTCGGCGCTGGAATACCACGACCTACGGGGTCGCCGGTCAGCCAACATGATTTTCGTCGAATTCCACCTTGTCGTCGATGGCAGTATGTCGGTCGCCGATGCGCATGACATCTGCGATGATATCGAAGGGGCGTTGGTTGAAAAGTTCCCCGGATCTGTCTTTGTGATTCATCTGGAGCCGGACACCGAACTTAAAGAACCCGCCCGTGTCGTCGCTGTGGAGTAAAGTGTGTCCATGCCCTCAAAAGCGGCAGGGCTTTACCGCTTTTGTTTGGCTTGTTGATTGAGATGCCTTAACTCCTTACCGCCCCGAGGCACATGCTCACGAGTGGATAGTTCGGCCTTCAGCTCTAACCAGGCACGTTGCCAGTTCTCTCTGTCCTTGAATGCGATAAGCCCCTTTGCGACGACGGCTTCCCTCTCTTCATCGCTCCAATCGCTTTGGGAATAGAACTCCTGCAGACCTCTGAGAGCCATTAGGCGCGTCAGAAGTGAACCCGTGTGCATCTCAGCCAGCTGTTCAGTGCTCACGGGCTCAACAGTGTTCAAAAGGTCAAAATCGACCGTCATTGGGAAACTTGGTTACTCCGCCGCCCATCCCCCAACGGCTTTGACCTCAAGGAAATCTTCCAGCCCCCAAAGACCACCTTCGCGCCCGTTGCCCGACTGTTTCATCCCTCCAAACGGGGAGCCCGCAGAACGGGACTGGCCGTTCATTTCAACCATACCGGACCGAAGGACCCGCGCCATGCGGTTGGCACGTGCGCCATCCTGCGTCTGGACATAGTTGGTCAGGCCGTAGGGCGTGTCGTTGGCGATCTCGACCGCCTCTTCTTCGGTGTCGAAGGGGATCATGGTCAGGACCGGGCCAAAGATCTCTTCGCGCGCGATGGTCATCTGGTTGTTGGCATCGGCAAAGACGGTGGGGCGTACGTAGTAACCCTTGTTCAGACCCTCGGGGCGGCCAGTACCACCCGCAACCAGACGCGCGCCTTCGTCGATGCCCTTCTGGATCAGATCCTGAATTTTGGTCCACTGCGCCTCGTTCACGACGGGGCCGATGTGACGCCCTTCTTCCTGAGCACTTCCGACTGAGACCATGTTGGCCACTTCCGCTGCGGTCTCGACGGCCTGATCGTAGATCGGGCGCTGCACCAGCATGCGGCTGGGGGCGTTACAGCTTTGGCCGGTGTTGTTCATCATGTGCAAGACACCGCGTTTGACTGCCTTTTCATCAGCATCCGCAAAGACCACGTTTGCGCCCTTGCCGCCCAACTCCAGATGCACCTTTTTCAAGGTATCGGCTGCGCTTTTCGAAATCGCTGTGCCGGCACGGGTCGATCCGGTAAAGCTGACCATATCCACATCCGGATGCGCCGACAGTTGCGAACCGACCCCGACCCCGTCGCCATTCACCAGATTGAAGACACCGGCTGGGAAGCCCGCCTCATTCATCATCTCGGCAAAGATCATCGCGTTCAGCGGGCTTTGCTCGGACGGTTTCAGTACCATCGTGCATCCGGCGATCGCCGCGGCACCAACCTTGAGCGTGATCTGGTTCATCGGCCAGTTCCACGGCGTGATCAGGGCGGCCACGCCGACGGCTTCGTAGATGATCCGATCATTAGGCGCATGCTCGCCAAGCGGGCGTTCGAACTGGAACGCTTTGGCTGCGCGTACAAAGTTCGCAAGGTGATACATACCCGCACCGGATTGCTGAGTGCGCGCCATGTCGATGGGGGCCCCCATTTCAAGCGACATGGCTTGCGCCAGATCTTCGGAGCGGCTCTGGTAAATCTCGATCAGCTTTTCGACCAACGCGATGCGCTCTGCGACGGGGGTCGCCATCCAGCCGGGCAAGGCGGCCTTTGCTGCGGCAACGGCGTCGTCGGTATCGGCCTGCGCGCCGAGCGAGATCACTGCGCAGGGTTCTTCGGTCGAAGGGTTGATCACCTCGAAATCATTGGGTGCGGATGGGGCGACCCATGTTCCGTTGATGTAGAAATTGCGCTTCTCGATCATCGCGTATCCTCCTGATCCTTCAGCCCGGATGCCGGGAATTTGCGCCACTCTGGCACCGGCAAATTGGTGTGGCAAGGGATAATTTGATCAAATTATTTTCCTCAAAAATGAATACCCTTTAAGCCGGTGGATGGTTTAACAATGGCGCAGAGTAATTAGGTTTCTCCCAACCGACTCGGATATTTCAAAGAAAAGGAGATGTACCATGGGTTTGCGCATCAACGACACCGTTCCGAATTTCACCGCAGAAACGGATCAGGGCACCGTTCAGTTCCATGACTGGATTGGTGACAGCTGGGCGATCCTGTTCTCGCACCCCAAGGATTTCACTCCGGTCTGCACCACCGAGTTCTCGGCCGTTGCACAGCTGAACGATGAATGGGCGGCACGCAACACCAAGGTGATTGGTGTGTCGGTCGATGGTGTCGAAGACCACAAGAAGTGGAAGAAAGACATCGAGGCATACGGCAATGCCAACCCCGGTTTCCCGATCATCGCCGATGACGGGCTGGCCGTGTCCAAGGCGTTCGACATGCTGCCGGCCGAGGCCTACCTGCCCGATGGCCGCACCCCCGCCGACAGTGCTACCGTACGTTCCGTCTTTATCATCGGCCCGGACAAACAGCTGAAACTGTCGATGACCTACCCGATGACCGTGGGCCGCAACTTTGCGGAAATCCTGCGCGCACTGGATGGCCTGCAGATGAGCGCCAAAGGCGTTGCCACCCCTGCGAACTGGGTGCCGGGCGAAGACGTGATAATTCCGCCCGCCGTCTCGAATGATGAAGCAAAAGAGAAGTTTGGCGAGTTCGAAACGATCTTCCCGTATCTGCGAAAAACCAAAGCGCCCAGTTAAAACAATGCGGGCGGGGCACAAAGCCCCGCCCGTTTTCAATTTGGCCGAGTTTTCTGTCAGGCCGCAGATCGTTGCGGAAACTGGTACAGTTTCCTGCGATACGAAGCTCGCTTAAACTCACGCGTCAGTTTGTCGGCCAGAGGCGGGCTTGTCTGAATGGTCGAGCCCCCGATTTCGCCAGCCACTTCCTTGTTACCGCTTCCCTGCAATGAAAGAATTGGCTGTCCTGTCACCCAATGCATCTGCAGGAACGTATCAACCGGTCGGTCGATCTGATTGGTTACGGCTAGCAACCGCTCGGCCGCACGGCGTCCGACCATCTGGCAAACACATTGCAGGCCAATCACCCTGGGCAGGATCAGGCGCAGCCCGTTATGCTGGGCCAGGGTTTGCGACGGTTCTTCGCGTTGCTTTACCGGAATGCGGATATAGTGATCCGGGGTGGCCAGCGGTTCCAGCATTTCCAAGGCTTCGGCCATGCGGCAGGCGTCCACGCGCAGATCATCCTCGGTGATGATCGCCCGATCGATTTTCTCATCCACCATCTTGCGCCAAATGCGACGGTGACTCTCGAAGACGCCAATCTCGGCCGGCTTCAATGCGAAGGGGTATCTGGGGCGATACAAATCGCCGGGAAACAACTGAATGCCCGCGATCTGTTCGGGGTCTTTGCCGTTTACGGCTTCGAACAACTCGGCGTTGGGCAGTTCAGAGCATAGCCTTTCGGCGTTGGGACGCCGGGCTGCGCTTGAGGTCATATGGATCACAAAAGACTTCATGCCACAGTGCATAGAACACGGGGGGCAGAGGGGGAAGAGAAACCAGACAGAAACCCTTCCGCCCAGTCAATCAGAAGCCGTAGCGCAGGCCAAAGTTGACGCTGAAGGCGTCGATGTCGTCCTCAACTGTACCAGTTGAGGTGCCATTTGGGGCCAAACGCGCAGAAGAAACGTCGAATGCGCGAGTATAACGAGTGTCCAGAGTCAGGTCGGTGTTCGTGCTGACCTCGTAGGCGACACCGGCAATAACTTGCGCAGCAAAGGTCGTGTCGGTGTCGTTCAGCGCGACGCCCGGTCCGTACGCAAAGTCCAGATCGGAATAGGTGGCCCCCAGACCCAGGCCGACATATGGGGTGAACGCTCCGGCTTGCTTGAAATCGACCAGCACATTGGCAAACAACGATGTTTGCGTCACGTCGCCCGAAATGTTGGCTTCGGCGCCGGGACCGTTGCCCGAGAAGTTCACGCCATCCACATCATTGTCACGATAGGACAGCTCAAGCTCGATCCGGGTGCCGATCTGGTCGTTCGACCATTGCGGGATCTCTTTGCCGACGGCGATACCCAGCCCGTAACCGCCATCAAAGTCTGCATCCACGGATTGGGTCGATCCGTTGATCGTTCCGCTGAAGTCGCTGTCCTGCAACTGGCTGTACCCGGCGAAGCCCTGAACGTAGAGGCCGTCCGACAGGCTTTGCGCGGCCAGCGCGGATGCGCTGATTGTCAGGGCCGCTGAGGCGAGAATAAGACGCTTAACCATAATCAAGTCCTTTGTTCCGTGGTCTGTCTTGCGCAGATGTGGGAACCGCGGGGACGAAAGGAAGGTGGCGGGCCTTCACTTCGCTTCACAGGTTATTTGGGCAGTGTGAATGAATAACCCGGAGACTGTAAGTCGTCAGTTCAGACCGCCGAACCCGCACTGTCATCAGGGTTTTTGATCAGCGGTTCAGACAGAAGTTCTTCGACGAAGTAGCTCAGCAACTGCAACCGCCCAGAGACGCCCGCCTTGCGGTAAACCGCAGCGCACTGTGCCTTGATCGTGCCCTCTTTGGTCTGTCGCAGTTCAGCCATTTCAGCTATGGTCAGGCCCTTGATCGACAACATCGCGACGTCCCGTTCAGCATCGCTTAGCTGCCATTCATCGAACTGGTGTTCAATGATCCGGGCGAATGCGCCTTGCGCGATGTGCAATTGCCGCTGCAAGTCGTATACCCGTCTGACCTGAGAGCGGATCAGGGCGATTGTGGCGGTCAGCCCTCCGACCAATGCCAGCGCCAGAACCAGTTCGAACGCGTGCAGGTGGCGAAAACCGGCGCTTTCCCCTCCGGTCCAGTCCAGAGCCGCGTCGGTCATGAAAAAGGCGGCGCAGAGGGCCTGCACCACCAGAAGAAGCCAGAGCAAAGACGTTTGTGAAATCTTCATACGGCCCCTTTGACATCACGTGTTCAGTCGTCGTCCTCTTCCAGTTCGATGGCGGTCACCACGCCATCGGTCTCGGACAGGACCAGTTCAGTTTCCACGCCATCCTTGACGAGTTCAACCTCGATCTCGCCATCTTCGAATTCGATCTCTTCGATCTGGTATCCCTGCCCCTCCAGAGCGGCGCGGATATCGGCCTCGGTGGTGCCCAGCTTGTCACCCAGCCCAACATTGGCCAGCGCAAGGACCGGTGCGGTCGCAATCAGGCCGGTCAAAGTCAGCAGTTTCAAGGTTTCCATATCGCATCTCCTTTTTGCGTTGTGGCGATGTGATCGAACTGGGGGGCTGCGGGACGCTCTGCGATTGGCTTTTGGTTGATTTGGGTCGAATTGAACCAAGGTTTATGCCTCAAAAACGGTGGATTCGGGCGTCTGGTTCAGGATTTGAGCATTTTGTGATAGGGTGTCGTGGGGGAAAATCTACAGGCAGCAACCAACGACGTCGGGATTTCACACTGTGCGTAACAGGAGATGACGATGGCATTTACTGATTGGTATGTTGAAGGCGATGCTTTTGGGAACTGTAACTGCGGCTATGCATGTCCATGCCAGTTCGAAGAGTTGCCCACTCATGGGCATTGTCGCGGGTTCGAAGTGCTTGAGATCAAAAAAGGACATTTCGGCGATACGGATTTGAGCGGCACAAAAGCTGCCCTGATTTACGCCTGGCCGGGTCCGATTTTCGAAGGTGGCGGCGAGATGCAGGTGATCATCGATCCCAGCGCGTCAGAGGCGCAGCGCGCAGCATTGGAAAAGGTTTTTCACGGCGAAGAAACCGAAGAAATGGCAACACATTGGTTCGTGTTCAGGGCCATGTGCGAGAGGGTTCACGACACCCTGTTTTTGCCGATTGATTTCGAAATGGACATGGAAGGGCGCACGGCCAATGTCTCAATCGGTGACGTACTTCAATCAACAGGAGAGCCGATTCAGGCCCCGCATGGCGGCGGCCCGCATCGTGTACGGATCGATATCCCCGGCGGTATTGAGTTCACCCTGGCTGAGATCGGTAGCGCTTCGACCAAGGCAGACGCAGCAATCAAATTGGATCTGAACGATAGCTACGGCCAATGGCATGTGATGAAGCACGGACCGTCGGGGGTTGCGCACTGACGATCACGCTTCATCAATGTCCACAAGAACCGGGGCTGTGTCATAGATGATCGTTACAGATTTGAACCGGCTCTGATCTTCGGTAAGTTCGAAAAGGGCCACACACTCGATGGTTTCGGGGTGACCGTCATGGATGATGCGTGTGTAGTCAAAATGCACCGCCATTTGCAGTGCGCTGGACGTATCGGCGAATGTGTTCTTGTGTACGGTAGACCGGTCCTTCGTAATCTTCATGACATGGGTATAAAAATCCCGCGCCTGTTGCTTGCCGGAAATTGGTGAGGTCGCGGTTGCGTCATTGGCAAACAAGCTCAGCATCTGAGAGACATCATCGCTTTCGATAGCCTGCAAATATTGCCGCGCCAGATGGTCAATTCGATCTTTGTCTGACATCGCTTTCCCTCCTGCTGGATCAGGTTGCAATGTAGCACAAAAAAAGGCCCCGGCGTTTCCGCCGGGGCCTCGGTCATTGGAAAGAAGAACAGATTACTCTGCGCTTTCCTCTTTCTTTTCTTTCTTCTCGGGAACGATCTCTTCGCCGGTTTCTTGATCGACGACTTTCATCGACAGGCGGACCTTGCCGCGATCGTCAAAGCCCAGCAGCTTGACCTTTACTTCCTGACCTTCTTTCAGAACATCCGACGGATGGTTCAGGCGGCGGTTTTCGATCTGGGACACGTGGACCAGTCCGTCGCGCTTGCCAAAGAAGTTCACGAAAGCGCCGAAGTCGACGATCTTAACCACTTTACCGGTGTAGACCTGACCTTCTTCCGGCTCGGCCACGATCGAGTAGATCATGTCGTAGGCCTTCTTGATCGATTCACCATCGGGCGAGGCGATCTTGATGACGCCATCGTCGTTGATGTCGACCTTGGCACCCGAGGTTTCCACGATCTCGCGGATGACCTTACCGCCCGAGCCGATCACTTCGCGGATCTTGTCGGTCGGGATGTTCATGGTCTCGATACGCGGAGCGTGGACCGAGAATTCGTTGGTCTCTGACAGGGCTTTGCCCATCTCGCCCAGAATGTGCATCCGGCCTTCTTTGGCCTGTGCGAGAGCGGTTTCCATGATCTGCGGCGTGATGCCTGCGACCTTGATGTCCATCTGCAGCGAGGTGATGCCGTTTTCGGTACCCGCCACTTTGAAGTCCATGTCGCCCAGGTGGTCTTCGTCACCCAGAATGTCAGTCAGAACAGCGTATTCGCCGTCATCTTCCAGGATCAGACCCATGGCCACACCGGCAACCGGTGCTTTCAGCGGAACACCTGCATCCATCATCGACAGCGAGCCGCCGCAGACAGAAGCCATCGAGGACGAGCCGTTGGATTCAGTGATCTCCGACACCACGCGGATAGTGTAGGGGAAGTCGGTCGGCGCAGGCAGAACAGCCTGCAGAGCGCGCCATGCCAGCTTGCCGTGGCCGATTTCGCGGCGACCGGGCGAACCAACGCGGCCAACTTCACCAACCGAGTACGGAGGGAAGTTATAGTGCAGCAGGAAGTTCGATTTGAAGTTGCCGTGCAGCGCGTCGATGAACTGTTCGTCGTCACCGGTGCCCAGCGTGGTCACAGCCAGCGCCTGTGTTTCACCACGGGTGAACAGGGCAGAACCGTGGGTACGCGGCAGCAGCGAAGTTTCAGCCTCAATCGCGCGAACATCGGTGGTCGAACGACCGTCGATGCGCTTGCCGCCTTTGACGACGTCGCCGCGCAGGATGCCGGCTTCCAGCTTTTTCATCGCCGAACCCAGGTTGCCGTCTTCCAGCTGTTCCTCGGTCAGCGCTTCCTTGATCGCTTCACGGGCAGCGGCAACAGCGGCGGTGCGCTCTTGCTTGTCGGTGATTGCGAAAGCGGCGCGCATCTGCTCTTCACCGGCGGCCGCAACGGCGGCGTACAGTTCCGAGTAATCGGGCGCTTCAAACTCAAACGGCTCTTTGGCGGTTTCTTCGGCCAGATCGATGATCAGGTCCAGAACCGGCTGGATCTGCTCATGCGCGAAATTCACGGCGCCCAGCATCTCTGCTTCGGACAGCTCGTAAGCTTCGGATTCAACCATCATCACGGCGTTCTTGGTGCCGGCGACAACTAGATCCAGACGCTGTTCAGGATTCAGGCGCAGGTCCTGCATGTCGTCCACGGTCGGGTTCAGGACGTACTCGCCATCCACGAAACCAACCCGGGCACCGGCGATCGGGCCGCGGAACGGTGCGCCCGAAATGGTCAGGGCAGCCGAAGCGGCGATCATAGCGACGATGTCGGGGTCGTTGACCAGATCGTGGCTCAGCACGGTGCACATCACCAGAACTTCGTTTTTGAAGCCGTCAACGAACAGCGGGCGGATCGGACGGTCGATCAGACGCGCGGTCAGCGTCTCTTTCTCGGTCGGGCGCGCCTCGCGCTTGAAGAAGCCACCCGGAACCTTACCGGCGGCATAGTATTTCTCTTGGTAGTGCACGGTCAGCGGGAAAAAGTCCTGACCGGGCTTTTGCTGCTTGGCAAAGGTCACGTTCGCCATAACGCTGGTTTCGCCCAGCGTGGCAATCACGGTGCCGTCGGCCTGGCGCGCAACTTTGCCAGTTTCCAGTGTGAGCGTCTCTTCGCCCCACTGCATCGATTTCTTCGTTACATCAAACATATGCGTATCCTAGATGAGAGCACTCCCGCCCCTGCGGGTCTCCCGTTTGCATGGCGGCCCCATTGCCGCCGACCCCAATTTATCTTCCGTTCGAGTGCCGGGGTCAGGGCACAACGTCTCAGATAGCGCGCGCATACATGAGATTGCGCCCAAAGGAAAGCGAAACCGACCGCTCCGTTGGGGCTGACAATTTGGTCACGCAGCAAGTCCGCACAACTTTTGCCAAAGCAGTTCGATGGCAATGTGATCCTGATCCGCCTTGCGTGCAGCGCAAATGTTCCAAGTGATCTGCGGGTCGGTCTCGATCAGTTTGATCCGGCCAGTTTCGACAAGCTCAGCAAAGGTTTCGGGCATCCCACCGACGATCCATTTTCCGTCGCCCAAAAGAGAGGTCAGAAACGCATAGTCGTCACTTTCGATCTGCGGCAATGTCTTGACCTTCTGGGCCGCGCCATCGTCGCCACCAAGGGCTTTGGTCAGCGCCGCGCGCCAGTGTTTGTGCAAATGCGGCGAGGCAAAAGGATAGGTGAACACGTCGCTGAGGGTGCACACAGGAACGTCGTGCAGCGGATGGCTGACATGGGCGCCGAAGACCACGGCCCGTTTTTCGAACATCATCAGTTCGATATTCTCGGTTTCCGGCGTGTGGGTCAGATCGCCGACGTAGATGTCAATCTCGCCGCTTTCCAGCATCTCGATCGGTGCCTGTCGCGCGCTGACAGAAACGCGAACGCGCAACCCGGGCGATACCTGCAAAGCTGCCTGTATTGCAGGCTTGATCAGCGTTCGAGGCGTCAGTGGCCCACAGCCGATGCGTACCGTCTGCCCCGCATCAGACCGGATAAATTCGATTTGACGTTCGCAAGTCTGCAAGTCCGTTTGGAGCTTTCTGGCGACCGGCAGAAAGTCCCGCCCTTCGCGGGTCAGACCACTGTTGCCGCGTTTGCGGTGAAACAGCGGAAATCCAACCTGGCTTTCCGCCATCGCGACATAGCGTGACAATGATGCGTTCGATACGCCCATGCGTTTTGCGGCCTCCTGAAAGTTTCCGGTTTCAGCAAGGTTCAGGAAGGCAGAGAGGGATTTTTCGTTCAGCATCGCGGCCTCTGAAGTTTCAGATATCGCGTATTACGTTCCAGAAATTGCAAGAATGTAAACCCATGTTGCGAGCCAATCAGGCCAGCCTCTAGGAACATATCATGCGGGCCGTTTTGGCCAATATTCATCGTTCTCAGGAGGTTAACCTGGTGTTTCAGATCAAATCGATAGCGGTTAGCGCCGCCACCGCACTCTGGGCGGTCGCGACAGCGGCCATTGCAGAAACCGAAAAACCCAACATCCTTGTCATCATGGCCGATGATGTCGGTTGGGCCAGCCTCGGCAGTTATCATCAGGGTGTCAAAAGCATCCAGACGCCCAATCTCGATCAGCTTGCCGCCCAGGGTGCGCGCCTGACGGACTACTATGCGCAGCCCAGTTGTACAGCAGGTCGGTCCGCTTTCATCACGGGCCAATACCCGGTGCGGACCGGCATGCACACAGTTGGCCTGCCCGGCGATCCCGTTGGCCTCAGTGATGAAGACCCGACATTGGCCAATATCCTGAAATCTCTGGGCTATACGACCGGTCAGTTTGGCAAGAACCACCTGGGTGACCTCAATAAGTTCCTGCCAACGGTCAAAGGGTTTGATGAGTATTGGGGGTGGCTCTATCATCTCAACGCGATGGAATACACGTCCGACCCGGATTGGCCAAAAGATCCGGAGTTCGCGCAGCAGTTCGGCCCGCGCAACATCATTCACTCGTTTGCAACGGACACCATGGACGAAACCGTCAATCCCCGTTGGGGCGTGGTTGGGAAGCAGCGCATCATCGATGACGGCCCCGCCCCACCAGAACGCCAGAAGACGCTAGATGACGAGGTCACGGCCCATACCCTCGACTTCATTGATCGCGCGGTCGAAAGCGAAACGCCGTTTTTCGTCTGGATGGCCCCCGCAAGGGCGCATGTCTGGACCCATCTCAGCCCGGAATACGAGGCGATGCTGGGCGACGGTCGTGGGCTGCAGGACGTTGTGATGAAAGAGTTGGACGATAATGTCGGCAAAGTCACCGCTCATCTGGAAGAGCTCGGTATCACCGACAATACCATCGTCATTTTTACGTCTGACAATGGCCCCGAGACGATGACCTGGCCCGATGGCGGCACGACGCCGTTCCACGGCGAAAAAGGCACGACCTGGGAGGGCGGATTCCGTGTGCCCGCCATCATCCGCTGGCCCGGCCAGATTGCCGAGGGTCAGGTGCTGAACGGTATCTTTGATGGCATGGACTGGATGCCGACACTTGTTGCGGCGGCCGGAGGCTCTCAGGATTTGCCAGCAGAGCTGCTGGACGGGTTCGAAGGGTACAAAGTGCATTTGGACGGTTACAATCAGCTTTCCTACCTGACTGGCGAGACAGGCAGCAACCGGAAGGAAATCGTTTATTATGAAGGCACTGACCTGCAGGCGGTGCGCTATAACGACTGGAAGGCGCACTTCACCATTCAGGAGAAAGGCTGGGCTGGTCCCAAGGAAGAACTGAACGCGCCGCTTCTGTTCAATCTGCGCCGTGATCCGTACGAAAAGGCGGCCGAGGAATCCGGCATGTATACCCGCTGGATGGGCAACAAGATGTGGGCTTTTGGCCCGGCAGCCCGTCTGGTTCAGGCGCATCTGGCCACGTTCGCCGAGTTTCCACCGCGCGGCGCAACCGTGGGCAATGAGACACACGTTCAGGAGCAGGTCAGTAGCGAAGGGGGGATGTCGCAGTAGCGTCTCAGGCGATTGCGTACCGGCTAACAAAAGGTTGAAACGCCCGCTACTCGGTGGGCGTTTTCCTTTCAATATGTTTGCCGCTAACATGCGGTAAAGTGAATGCATTTTGTGAAATTTTGGTGTCAGTGTAATATGTTAACACTTCCCCCAAGGTCGACATGACGGGAGCGCGCCAAGGGAGTCGATAACTCAGAACCGTCATCCGGCAGAATACCTTGGCGTTTGCATTGCGCGAACAGAAGGGCAGTCGAATGGCTGACACCAAGAAAATGCTGGATCCGGATCCGCGGATCTATGATTTTGAGACCGAATACGAGCTTGGGCAAGACAACGTCCGGCCCTTCGGTCTGGATATCCACAACCCCGTTTTCCTGATCTCGAGCATCGTGATTTTTGCGTTCGTTCTGATCGCACTGGCCAACCAAGAAGCGGCCGCCACGTTCTTTGGGTGGCTCAGGCCATGGCTGACCAGCACGTTTGACTGGTTCCTGGTGCTATCGGTCGATGCGATCACCCTGTTTTGCCTCGTTCTGATCATTCTGCCGGTGGGCAGCGTTCGGATCGGAGGCAAGGACGCCAAGCCTGACTACTCCTACGCCGGATGGATCGCGATGATGTTCGCCGCCGGTATCGGCATTGGGCTGCTGTTCTTCGGCGTGATGGAGCCGGTTTATTACAACTTCGCGGAAGATGGTAATGCCGTTCCGTTGGGTATCGACATCGCAGTGCCGGGCAATGAATACGCCGGTGTCGTTGGCACCATTCACCATTGGGGCCTTGAAGGCTGGGCGGTCTATGCCGCAGTCGGTCTTAGCCTTGCGATCTTCAGCTATAATCTGGATTTGCCACTGACCCTCAGATCCGCTTTCTACCCAATTTTGGGCGAGCGCGTCTGGGGATGGTGGGGTCATATTATCGACACGCTGGCGGTCTTTGCCACATTGTTCGGTCTGACCACCTCACTTGGTTTGGGCGCACAGCAAGTTGCAGCGGGGTTGAACGAAGTCTTCGGTATCGAACCCAGTCCGACAGTCGTCGTTCTGTTGATCATCGGTATCACCATGATTGCCCTCGGCTCGGTTCTGCTGGGTATGGATGCAGGCGTCAAAAGGCTGAGCGAGATCAACATGGTCATGGCCGTTGGCCTGTTCCTGTTCGTGATTGCCGTGACCGGAGTCGGCACTGCGATAGCGCGGTACTTCAACGTGATGACGGACTATGTGTTGCACTTACCGGCGCTCTCGAACCCATTTGGTCGTGAGGACACCAGCTACTTCCACGGCTGGACGACGTTCTACTGGGCATGGTGGATCGCATGGTCGCCATTTGTGGGCATGTTCATCGCCCGCATTTCCAAGGGTCGCACGGTGCGTGAATTCGTCATATGTGCATTGCTGGCCCCCACAGCGGTATGTGCCCTGTGGATGTCGACATTCGGTGGCGCAGCCATCGATATGCTGAACGCAGGCGGTGCCGAAGGTGTCCGTGCAACGGTGATCGAAAGCTACGCCCCCGAAGGCGCGCTGTTTGGGTTCCTGAAAGAGCTTCCGCTCTACGGTATCGTGGCCCCGATCGCGTTGATATTGATCGTGATCTTCTTCGTGACCTCGTCGGATTCCGGATCGTTGGTGATCGACACGATCACTGCGGGCGGCAAAATGGATGCCCCGGTGATCCAGCGCGTGTTCTGGTGCACTCTGGAAGGTCTGGTGGCCATTGCGTTGCTGCTTGGCGGAGGGTTGGCGGCGTTGCAGGGCGCGGCGGTATCGACCGGCATTCCGTTCACGCTGGTGGTTCTGATCATGTGCTACTGCCTGTGGCTGGCGCTGAAATCGGAACGGGCTAAGATGTAAGCTGACATCGCATGAACTGAAAATGCCCGCCAATTCGGCGGGCATTTTCAGTTTTGACCTGGTATCTTGATCGTGCCTCAGAGGCTATTTCAGAAACCCGAGAACCCCGGACTTTTGTCTCCGGTTTCCGTCCTCGAACTCATACCCCAACAGGTCGATGTCCCGTTCGTAAACCCGCGCGATCACTGCGCGGCTTTCATCGTCATAATAGTCGCGGAAATCAGAGCGTTTCGTTTGCTTTCTCCGGCGTACGAGCGAGCGCCGCAGCCCTATCTTTTTCAGCACCACCTTGAGATCGTCTTCGAACCTTTCCAACCGACCGACAAAATCCAATGGCACCGCACCGGTGGCGTCTGTCAGATAGGTCCATTGCGGTCTGAAATAGCGGATATGCAGGAATGCCTCGGGGTCAGCTGAGAATGCGGAGGTGAACTCTGCGAATGATCCGTGTGACGTCACCTGAGTCAATTCCGGGCGCCTCTGGCAAACATAGTGATAAGCCGAGACAAACCGATCCCAGGGGTTTCTTGCAAAGCTGAACTTGAAGTAGTCGGCGGCCTCATCCCCAAGCACATCGAGATATTGCGAGACAAATTCACAATCATCGCAACGGGGGTCTGTATTGTTCACCCGTCGTCCCAGAAAACGATTGCGTTTCAGCACCGTTGTCAGCGTTGATCCACCGTTTTTCGGAATGTTCACGAATATCGCGCGGTGATTTGGGTAAACTGGCATCTTTCTTCCTCGAAATCACAAACCCTACAAGCCTGTGGGTCAAATGGCACGAAAAACCTGAACTTCGGCACACTCACCTGAATGAGTTCACGCCAAAACACTCTCGGCGTTCTTCAGAACCGATACGCAACCCGGGCGGTGATTGTGCTCAGATCGATGTCCGAGTCGCTGGAGGCGTCGTCGAAACTGCCGCTAAGGTCGCGATAGGTATAGTCCGCGCCTACGAACCAACGTTCCGAGACATTGTACTCCATACCCAGGCCGATGTTGAAGCCATTCAACGTGGTCTGACTGTCACGGGGTTTGAAAGTTCTACTGGGATGAACGCGGAAACGCGACCAGGACCATCCCAGCGCGCCGTAGAACATAAAATCGCCGGTCACATAACCCACCCTTCCGCGCAGGTCGGAAAAGTCCAAAACCTCGCGCCGCTCGGGATCGGGGGCGTCGTTTTGCAGAACGTGGGACATGTTCGAATACCGAAACTCGGCACCGTAAATCCAATCGCCACGTTGCAGGTTATAACCGGCCAAGGCACCAAAGCTGCGCCCATTGTCCGGGTCAAAGGACGCGTTCACATTTCCGCCGGACAAAACAGGGTAATCCGTCGTGCCATCTGACGTTGCTGCGCCGAGTTCCAGACCCACATACGCCCCATCAAATGCGCTGCCGGTCGCGGTGCTCTGCGCCAGCGCCAAGTTCGGTATGAACTGGACCAACGGCAAAAAATACACAAGCGCGACTGCTTTCATCGAAACTCTCCTAAAACCCAAAAAACTGACGTCATAAATGCGCATGTATAGAAAGCATAGGGGATTTGGTAGGGCGGGCAAATATTAAGTAAATTGTGCGGGCATTTAGCCGCTTATGGCTGGCAAAAAATCACCATCGAATTCCAGTTGGTTTGAAAGACGGAAGCCAGCTTTGTTTTTGACCTCTTCCAAGGATAAGCGTGTTCGGAATTGAAAGTCCGGTAATACGTTTTGTTCGAAACATGAAACAAAAAACGCCCGCCAGGATGGCGGGCGTTCCAATCAGCAAACCGGGTCTCAAACCCCGTCCAATGCGCACAAATGGCGCTTAGCGACGGATGCCCAGCTTTTTGATCAGGTCCTGGTAGCGCGCTTCTTCTTTGCCCTTCAGGTAGTCCAGCAGCTTGCGGCGCTGAGCAACCATCTTCAGCAGACCACGACGACCGTGGTTGTCTTTCTTGTGGGTCTTGAAGTGCTCGGTCAGGGTATTGATGCGCGAGGTCAGGATTGCAACCTGGACTTCCGGGGAACCGGTGTCGCCCTCTTTGGTTGCGAATTCTTTCATGACGCGTGTTTTTTCAGCGGCAGTAATCGACATCGGGGTCTCCTTTAAAGGTTAGAGTTGATGGCGCAGGCCGGGATGTCGTCCAGCACAGGCCCATGGAGAAAACCGCACCGAATCCGATGCGGATGGGCGCGTATAAGCGCATTTAGGGTAAATGGCAAAGGGATTCTGGTGGTTCAGCTAAGTGCGCTGAGCTGCGACAGGTCCTGACCGTTGATCAACTGGATATCGTCCAGCGTCAACCCGTCAGCGCCCAGCAATTGGGCGACGTTCTGTCCGTTGACCATTACGCGGGTCAGGTTTTCGTTATCGGCGTCGGTTTCGATCTGAATGTCGGGGTCTTCCTCACCTTCCCAGGATACCAGCAGCTTGTCCTGACCCGGTTCGAAATCCATGATTTGGACCGCCTCATCGCCATCCTCCGGGGCGACCTGGATGCTGTCCGCACCTTCGCCTCCGGTCACGATGTCTCCGCTATCTGCCAGGATCGTATCGTCGCCAGCACCTCCATTCAGAAAATCCATGGACTCGTCACTTTCGCCGTCGTCGCCGGTCAGCACATCGTTGCCGTCACCGCCAAGCAACACGTCCTCGCCCGCGCCGCCATCCAGCACGTCGTCGCCATACCCGCCGTGCAGCGCATCCTTTCCCGCTCCTCCGGTCAGAGTGTCGTTGTCCTGGCCGCCGAACAGATCATCATCGCCTTCGCCGCCGTCCAGTTTGTCCGCGCCGAAATGCCCGTAAAGCGCGTCGTCGCCAGCATCACCGGACAGATCGTCATCGCCGTCCTCACCATGCATCACGTCATCGCCTTCGCCGCCTTCCAGCGTATCGGCCCCCTCTCCACCGTGCAGGGTGTCGTTGCCCACGCCCCCGATCACCGTGTCGTCACCGCCATAGCCGTTGATCTGGTCGTCCCCATCCTGTCCGGTCAGGACATCCGTGTCTTCGCCGCCGGCAATGACCAGATCGCCCTCGAACTCCGAAATTATGGTCCCGGTCGAAAGCTCGGGTACTTCGGGCGGCTCGGGGTCGTCGACGTTTTCGCCGACGTCCAGAAAGTTCCCGTCGGGCACTTCATGAGGTTCATCATCGATGACATAGTCCTCTTCGGAGTTTTCGTCAGAGTCGAATATGTCGCCCATCGCGTAGGCCGCACCGCCTACCGCGGCCAGACTCAGAAATCCAATCAGAAACATGGGAACCCTCCGCGAACGCACTGCTCCGAGGGTGAAATATCCCATGATGTCAGTCAGTTGGTCAAAGCCAAGCTGGACTCGTGGTTAACCTTTGGTCACCAGCGTTCGGGTTGTTGAGTGTATGCGATATAGAGCGGATGCTTGGGATGCCCGCCCTTGGTCAGCCCCAGATGGAACAGCGGCTGGCCGGTGCCGCGCAGCAGGGCTTCCACGGCGGGCCCGCGATCAAGATGTGCACCATGCGTGCCCCAGGCGGCGATGACCTGATCGGCCCATTCGACGCCGTCCAGTATGGCCGCATCATTCTCTGGCCCAACCGGATCGCCAGCGGCGCGCATCTTGCGTGGGTCGGTGTCGCGCCAGGCAAAAATGTTGGTCACCTGAAACGCGCCGAACCCTAAAGCCCGCGCGCGACGCTCGCAACGTTCGACCGTTGGGTCGTTCTGCACTTCGGTCGCAGTGGATGGGTTCAGCATCACGAATAACGCCTTGCGCCCATCCGGATCCCAGATGCGGGTCAGGCTGTATCGATACTTCTCGCAATCGGAATAGATGGCGGTCGAGGGCGCGTCGCCCTTGGTGTGGGAACGGGTGATCATGCCACCGGCCTAGCACGCTGTTTAGGCAACGAAAACCCGGCTGGGATGCAATTCGCCGGATTTGTAGATACCCACGGCCACAGCCTTGCCATCCAGCGAAGCCCAGGCCTCATCGCCGTATTCGACTTCCGACGCCAGAACCATACCCGGATTGCCATTGCGCAGGCGAGTGGCACCTTCGGGGGTGCATTTCAATTCAGGCAGGTCGGCGAGGCCGGTTTCCAGCGGATGCAGGTATTCGTCCAGTGCGGTGGTCTTGGCCATCTCGTCGATCTGTTCGATGTTCAACCCATCTTCGACCTCAAAGGGACCTGACCAGATGCGACGCAGCTCTTTAACGTGGCCATGACACCCCAGCGCCGCGCCCAGATCGCGCGCGATAGAGCGGACATAGCCACCCTTTCCGCAGGTCATTTCCAGCACAACGTGATCTTCGTCGGGACGGTCGACCAGAATCAACTCCTCGACCCATAGCGGGCGGGCCGACAGTTCAACGTCCTCGCCATCGCGGGCTAGCTTATAGGCGCGCTGGCCGTCGATCTTCACGGCTGAGAATTTGGGTGGCACCTGCATGATGTCCCCCAGAAACGGCGCCAGCGCCTGCTTGATATCATCATCTGAAGGGCGCGCATCGCTTTCAGCAATCACCTCGCCTTCGGCGTCGTCGGTGTTAGTGGCCTGACCCAGTCGCACGGTGAAGGTGTATGCCTTGAGCGCATCGGTGATGTAGGGAACAGTTTTGGTCGCTTCTCCCAGCGCCACGGCCAGAACGCCCGTCGCTTCGGGGTCCAGCGTGCCCGCATGGCCCGCTTTCTTGGCGTCCATCGCCCAACGCACCTTGTTGACCACCGCGGTTGAGGTCATGCCCGCGGGTTTGTCCACCACCAGCCAACCGGAAATGTCGCGACCCTTGCGTTTGCGTCCCATATTACACCTAGAATCTTGCCGAGGCGCGCGAGTTAGCGGATCACTCTGCCCCTGTCAATTTCAGGGTGCGTCTTCGACCACGCCGACGATCGGTCCCAGCGAAAACCCGACATCTGATCGATTGTTCGCCCGGTCATACATACGAGAGATATTGCCATCGAAGAACAACGCATTCGGAGTGTTCAGCACGTCCCGGAACAGGCTGCCGAATTCGTGGAATGTCACGTAGTCATCCGAGATTGCGAACACAGCGCGCGCGCCGTCATCGCTGGTGCCCACACCGTTGCGCACATAGCGCGAGGTCGAATCGAGCAGAAAGCGTGGGTGCAATTCGCCATCAATGACCAGCATCGGGCCGGATTGAGTGGCGAAACGGCACTCTGGAGCCTGCTCAACGTAGTTCAACGTTTCGAACACATCGGCGCGGCCTTCCCGGATGCAGAACACGCCGTTCGGAAGCAGCCCGAAATTGCCCGGCCCGGCGTTCGGGATCACGCGCATCTGCTCTTGACCATTTTCGACGTAGTGGCCAACCGGCGAGCGGTCGTCGTGATACATCCCTGCGTTCATCGCAAAGGCCAGACGTTTGTCATCCGCGTTCAGGGCTTCATTCACCGAAGAAAAATGCCCAAGCAAGGTGCCGTCTTGGTCATTCAGGAACAGGCGCAAGTCTTCGTTCGCGGCATCCACCTCGCAGACAGTGTACCGCTTGTCCTCATGGGTCAGCTTCTCACAGGTAACCGCAGAGGCTTGCGCCGCCCAGAGGACAGCGCCCAGAGTGACAATTGCGCGGATCACTCGTCCAGATCGCGGCGCACCGCGTCCTGTTCGAACATGCGGCGGGTGTCGTCCAGACGGTCAAACGTGTCATCCAGACGGAAGCGCAGATCGGGCGAGAATTTCAAACCGACTTTCTTTCCGACCATGCGCCGTAACTCGCCCTTGTTGCGGGCGAGCAGTTCGATCACGTCCTCCTGCCCTTTGCCACCCAAGGGCAGCACATAGGCGGTGGCAATCTTCAGATCGGGCGAGGTGCGCACCTCACCCACGGTGATCGACATGCGGTTCAGGTCGGGGTCGTGGACATCTCCGCGCGCCAAAACCTCGGACAGGGTGCGGCGGATCAGTTCGCCGACGCGTAGCTGTCGTTGGGACGGGCCGGGGCCATCGTGGAATTTGTTCTTAGCCATATCCCCGATCTAAGCGCAAAGCAGGGCTTTGCCAAGCGGGCGCGAACGGGGTAGGAGGCTTTGAGCCGACTTTAGAAAGGACCAGCGCAATGACCCATATTCCGGGGATCGTCATCACAGGGGCTTCAGGCCGTATGGGGCAGATGCTGATCAAGACCGTGACCGACAGCGATAAGGCGCGTTTGGTCGGCGTCGTCGAGCGTAAGGGCCATGATTGGATCGGTCAGGATGTCGGCGAAGCAATGGGCGGTCAGGCGCTGGGCGTGAAAGTCACCGATGATCCGCTGGAGGCGTTTTCGCAGGCGCAGGCGGTGATCGATTTCACCGCGCCCGAAGCGACCTTGGAATTTGCCGCTCTGGCCGCGCAGGCGCGCTGCGTGCATGTGATCGGGACGACCGGAATGACCGAAGAACAGATCGCCGCGCTGGAACCGGCTTCGCGCCATGCGGTCATCGTGCGGGCCGGCAACATGAGCCTCGGGGTGAACCTGCTGGTGCAACTGACCAAAAAGGTTGCGGCTGCACTGGACGAGGATTTCGACATTGAAGTGATCGAAGGCCACCACCACCACAAGGTCGATGCCCCGTCGGGCACCGCCCTGATGCTGGGCGAGGCCGCTGCAGAAGGCCGCGGCGTGAAACTGGAAGATGTGTCCGACCGGGGCCGCGACGGCATCACCGGCGCGCGCCAGCGCGGCAATATCGGCTTCCACGCCATTCGCGGCGGTGACATCGTCGGCGAACACGATGTCCTGTTCGCCGCCCCCGGAGAACGCATCGTCCTGCGCCATCTGGCTACCGACCGCGCCATTTTCGCCCGCGGCGCATTGAAAGCGGCGCTGTGGGGGCAGGGTAGGGCGCCCGGTCAATATGACATGGTGGATGTGCTGGGGCTGTAGGGGCTAAAACAGCGACCTCAGATAGCTGTATGCGACAAACACCGCGATCCAGAACAGTGCAGCTGTTATCCAGGACACGATCCCCAAGGCGAACCAAAGGAAGAAATTCCTATTGGGTACAAGGCGTATCGCATTGGGTTTGTGCTGATCCCAGCATTTCTCGACCATGAAAAAATAACTTCCCGCTCCATAGGCGTTCAAAATGATCCGTCTGCGCGAGGGCGGTCTGCCGCGCGTGCTTATCCAATACTCAACAAACTCATCCTTGAAGTTGAATACTGGAAAGACCGACGTGAGAAAAACCATGGCGACACAGAACGAAAGGCCTAGGAGGGCGAAGCAGCCGAGTATGAAAAACAGCTCAGTCAGCAAATCTGTCTCCTGCAAATGTCAAAAATATTCTGTTTCAGCGAAATGAAACCAGACCGGGTGGTTCCATACCCGACTGTTCGACCTGCGTAAACAAGGCACCCAGCCGCTGATCCCAGGTCGGGAACTGGCCGGTCACCGCATAGGTGAGGCGCTCGGCCCCGATTGAGATGCCAAGGGGCGCGGCGGTGCCGTCGATCACGATCTCGCCGATCTCGGTCCAGTTGGGTGACGGAGGATAAACCTTAGGCACGGACTCATCGGTTTCGCCTACGCGGTAATAGACGCCCATGGTCACGATGTAGTCTTCGCCAAACGGATCGGGAAAGAAATAGCCCGAGGCATCGCGGGCTGCCAGAGCCTCGGCCTCATTCCGCAACAAGACTTTCTCCGCAAAAGGCAGGCCGATCTCGTCCAGAACCGGGCGGATGTTGTCCGCTTGCGGCACGCTGACAAAGGCGATGCGGGACGGGTCGAGGCCAAACGTGTCGGTCAAAAGGCCTATCATCAGGCGGGTTGTGGCCTGACCGTCAGCATCTGAGGGATGGCAGCCGACCTCATGAAACAGGGGCAGCACATCCGGGCGCTGCTTTTCCTCTAAATCCGCGACCCGCGCCAACGGCTGGATCACAAAGGCACTTGAGGACAGCTCGGCCTGATCGAAATCGTGTCGCAGGCCGCCATTATAGTCGTCCGCGCCGGTCACAACTGAAAGTGGCGTAGCCTGGTTATAGCCGAGTTCAGTAAACGCCGCTTTCAAACGGTTTAGTGTGTCGGCAAATTCCTGTTCGAACGGGTCGTTTTGATTGGATGCCGAAAGTCCCAGTCCCGGCAGTATCGATCCGACGGTAGCCGCTGTTCCCAGTTGAACAACTCTGCGTCTGTTCAAGCCCATAAGGTGCCTCCCTGACATAACTTTTTCGACGAGCCTGTCGAGAGTAACACAGAAGAAACGGTCAGGTGTTACGGGATTCTAAAGCTCTCGCGGCCAGCCCTGCGAACAGGTAGTCAGTTGCCGTTTCGGCATAGATTGCCAGTTCTTCTTCATTCGGAATGCCTTGTCCGAGCATCGCGGCTTCTTGATGAGCAAACAACATGGTCGTCCACAGGCGCATCGGGATTTCCGGTTGATCTACGCCCAGCCTGTTTTTGAAGAACTCGCGCAGATGCTCCTTGGTTTCGCTCGGTCCCATCGAAAAATATGACCGTACGATTTCAGGCGCTTTTGGCGCCTCGGCAATCAGCAGGCGGATTGTATCCAGATACTCCTGCCTCAGGTGAGATCGCATGAAACCGGTGGCGAATTCGATAAGGGCTTTGCGCATATCTGGCACCTCCAGTCTCTCCAGATAATCCGCCTTGGGCCCTGGGGCCATGTGCCTGAGCGTAGCTTCAAACAGCTCGAGTTTCGATGGAAAGTACCGGTAGATCGTCTGTTTCGTGACCTGCGCCCCAGCTGCGATCGTGTCCATGCTGGCCAGGACGTAGCCTTTTGTCAGAAAGACAGATTTCGAGGCATTCAGGATTGCTTGGCGGGTCTTTTCTTTGCGTGCTTCCTGCTTGCTCATACTTGCACCATCAAATCATACTGCATGGTGTGATAGCCTTAAAATCTTCGCAAGCGCACAATAATCACACCGGTCAGTATGATTCTATTGTCGGCTGACATGGGGCCTTCCTCTACCCTCGCTCTGCGACCCCAAAACCCACGTATAACCGGCATTGCGATTGCCCTTCTTGGCACCTTGCTGATGAGCTTTGATCCCATCTTTATCCGTCTCTCGGGTGTCAGCGGATTTGACACTGCCTTTCTGTTCGGATTGTTCACGGCGATCTCGATGTCGGCGTTCATTCAGTTGCGGGATCAGCGTGGATTGATCGAAGTCCTAAAAGCCGGCGGCTGGCCAATCTTGCTGTCGGGCCTGTTGATATTGGGCAGCACTTCGGCCCTTGTTCCGAGCATCAAGAACACGTCGGTCGCCAATACGTTTGTGATCCTCAGCACATCGCCAGCGCTGGCCGCGCTGATTAGTTGGTTCTTTCTGAAAGAAATCACACGACGGTCAATGTGGATCTCGATCGTGTTCGTTATGCTGGGGATCGCGATTGTGGTGTCGGGGTCATTTGGCTCCGGTAACCTCAAGGGCGATTTGCTCGCGTTATTTGCGGTAATCTGCCTGTCGCTGAACCAAACTCTGTTGCGCAAGTATCAGGACGTCAGCCGCATGGCGAGCGTCGGGCTGGGCGGGTTGTTCCTCGCACGTGTGATGGCGATAGTGGCGGAACCTTCGGGGTACAGCCTCAGCACATGGGTTATCATGGGGGCCATGGGACTGTTTACAGCGCCGTTTGGCCGTGAGATGTCAGCGGTCGCAACCCGCGATATTACGGCACCAGAAGTTGGCATGATCCTGATGACTGAAGTGGTCTTTGCTCAGTTATTTGCCTTCGAGTTCTTCGGAGTAATCCCACCTGCCGCAAACTTTGTCGGAGGTGCAGTTATCATAGTGACGGTGCTGATCTACGCAGAGTTGTCCGCCAAGCAGGAAAAGTGACCGGCCAGTGAAAATCCGATCGTTTGCAGGGCCGGTTCCAAGCGGAGTCGGCCCTGCCAAGACTTTGTGTTGTCAAAGGTCCCGAACCTTGTCCGCGCGCAGCGGACAGGCAAGATATACGCCAAACTCATTGCCGATATCCGCGCTGACGCGGGCATGCACCCGGCCTTGCCGGTCCAGGAAACGCTGGTTGTCTTCGACGGGGAAAATCCCCTCATGCCAGATGCCGGGATGGATATAGAGACCGCGTGAGCCATCGCACCAGAACGCGACCACCTTTTCGGGTGTCAGGTTGTCACCCGGCAAAGCGGCGGGGACGATGAAGGGTTTGTTATCCAGCGGCCAGAACATCTGCCCGCCGTCGGGGTGATAGTTCATGTGCCACAGCAGCACCTGATCGCGCGGCCCGGTTTGATGGTCTGTCTGCGCCTTCTGGGGATCAGCGGACCAACCCAGCACATAGTGGCCTTTGACCGCCTCATTCTCACCGAAGAGCACATCGCCCTGCCAATCGCATTTGAACGTGCCTTCGACCCAGCCACCCTCGTCGCCGGTTCCTTCGTCAATTGGTCGCCAGCCCTGTTGGGGCCAACGGACGATCTCGATTTCAAAGCTGTCGGGGTCATCGACCAGACAGCCGTATCCTTTGACCGATGCGTCCGTGGCGCGGATCAGGGGAACCTCGTGCCACGGCAGCGACGGCTTCGAGCTGGCTTCAAAGATATATTCAGGTGCGCTCATGACGTTCCCAGATGTTTGTCGACCATGCGCTGAACCATCGGCGCGAAATGGTTGAAATCCGGTGTTTCCATGTCGGCGCGCTTGCCCGCCTCGTCCAGATACCGCACCTGAATGATCTCTTTCAGGTTCGGATTGGCTTCGAACGCGGCCACTTCATCGGCATTCATCGGCCCGCCCTGCAGTTCCAGCGTATGGACCGAGGCGGCCGACAGACGGTTGAAGTACTCGGGCTTGGTAGCGCAGAGATACCGCTTGGCTGCCACGTGATAGCGGCAGCAATCGGTGATGACCGAGGGGAAGAACTTTTCCAGCACCTCCGCGCCCGCGTCCTCATGGTGACGATCCTCAGTATCATCTGGGTGGTAAGTGCCAAACTCGGACGTGAAATGCCCGATATCGTGCAGCAGGGCACCGACGATGATCTCTTCGGGTTGACCGTTCTGTTCGGCGATGGTGGCGCCTTGCAGCATGTGTTCTGCCATGGTGACGGGCTCGCCCAGATATTCTTCGCCGCCGCGACGCTCGAAAATATCACCGATGAAGGCCACGATATTGTCCCGGTTCAGGGTCGAAAAATCCGGTTTCATTCCGCTGCCTCCGGCTGGGCCATTTCCATCGCGGCCAATGTGGACAGCAACCCGTCCTTGTCGGCATAGCACCCCTGCAACCAGCGTGAACCCGCGCCGGAATAGCCCAGACGCGCGTGCAGAACGCGGGTGTTGTCGACGATGAAGCTCTCGCCCGGTTCAAGCTTGAACGACACGCCCATGGCCGGATCGTCGATGATGTCCCCCAGTTGGCGATAGGCGGCGTAGTAGGCCTCCATCTGGTCAAAGGGCACATCAACGAAGGGTGCGGACGAGCGGTTGTTGAAACGGATGCCGATCAGTTCACCGTCCGGCGACAGTTCGATCATCGGGCGGCGAGAGCGCAGGCAGACACCGTCCGAGCCCTTATATTCGAAACGCGCGGGGTAGCCTGCCAACAGAGCAAACCCATCCGGGTTCTGTTCGCGCAGCTTTTCGGCGGCACGGAAACCATCGACCACAATGGAGTCTCCGCCTTCGGCGCTGTTTTCGAGGCAATACAGAATTTGCAGAGTCGGAACCGGATCGCGGTAGGGGTTGTCCGTATGCGCCTGCAAACCAAGGCCGGTATAGGCGAGGTTAGTTGGGTTTACCTCGGTGCGGACCTCGAAATAGGAACCGTAGTTGGTTTGACGGACATAGCCGAACAGATCCGCGACCTTCAGCAGGGATTCCGGTTCGGTCGGGCCGCCGGTCAGCTTGGCAAAACCAAACTCGGCCACTGAGGCCAGCCAGCCACGCTTGGAGGCGGGATTGGCATGAACTTCGCCCCAATCGGCGCTGGGCGCGTCGATCCCGCGTTCCCAGGTGGTGATGCCGGGGGCAATACGCCCGGTTGCGAGGCCGTGTTCACGATCATAGCTGTGTTCGGCCAGCCAATCGGCGGGGAAGGTGACCGTCTTGTCTTCGGGCTGGAACGTGACGCTGAGGTCACCGTTGCTGACCTCAGTGGCACTGACCGAAATGTCCGAGGGTATATCACCGATGGTGATCAGACGTTGGCCGTTTCCGGGCGCGCGGGTTTCAGGTTCCAGCGCATTGTCGCGCAGCCAGATGGCGTGAAAGCGAGCCTTTGTGCCGGTGTCGAATTCAACGGTCACGACCGAGGCGTCATGGGTGGCAGAGCGCAGCATGGGGGTCTCCTGTTCAGCGCGGGCTTTGGTTGAGGAGATACGCCCCTTCTGGCATTAAGACAATTAATCCTTCTTTCTGCTGAGGCTTGGAAAAACTTATGGCTAAGGAAAAGATCGGTTTACCGCCTTTGGACTGGCTGCGCGTGTTCGAAGCGGCGGGGCGTCTGGGCGGTTTTTCGGCGGCGGCACGGGAATTCGGGCTGACGCAGGCTGCGGTCAGTCAGCGCATCGGCAATCTTGAGGCATGGCTGGGGCGGACGTTGTTTGTGCGTGAGGCACGTGGTGTCTCGCTGACGGTCGAAGGCGAAAGCTATCTGCCCTTGGTGCAGGACAGCCTGCAGGCACTAGAGCGTAATACTGAAGATCTGTTCGGCAAATCCCCGCGCGAGCTGCGCGTGGCCGGTTTGTCATCGAATATCCATGCGCTTGTGGTGCCCAGTCTTGCCCGCTTTCAGGAGATGCGCCCGAAGGTGCGCGTGATGACGGATTCCGTGGCGCGGCGGTCGTCGCTGGATGAAGAGCGGACATCGCTGCAGATCCGCTATGGTCGGGGCGCTTGGCCGGGGCGGGATTCAGAGCTGATCGCACGAGAAGTGCTGGTGCCAATGGCAGCTCCGGGCGTGGAATGGGGTGCACCTTTGATTGATCTGCGCGGAGAGCGGCCGGGATGGCGGGATTGGGCGCGGAAGACGGATCAGGGCGACGTGACGACGTCGAACGTCAGTTTCGATTCAATGGAGCACGCGCTTTCGGCGGCGCGTCAGGGAATGGGTGTGGTGTTGGGGTCGATGCCCTTGGCCAAGGCGGATCTGCAGGCCGGGCGGTTGCACAGGCTGAACCTACCAGAGTTAAAAACGCGGGATGGCTATTGGCTGACGTGGCCTGAAGATCGCGCGAAATCGAAAAAACAACGCGCTCTGATCGCAGATTTTCTGGAAGCTTTGCGGGGATGAGCAATCAGAAATCGATTGCGATGCCCTTCTTCTCCCAATCACCGTAACGGGCCGGGTCGGGACCGTCGCGCCCGCCCAGTTCCTTGGGCATCTCTTTTGCCTCAGCTTCCGCTTTTTTGCGACGCTCTTCGGCTTCGGCCAGCGCGCGTTGGGCGGCGGGGGGCAGGTCTTTGCGGTCGTCACTCATGACATCGGGTTCCTTTCCGTGCATTCGCTTGATATACGCCCCCGTCCGCCCTTGGCAATGCGGGCGACGGTCACATCAAAGGCGGTTTTCATGTCCGACAACGCAACAGCGGCGCGACGCAGCGCGATCTATCTGCTGGATCAGATTCTGGGGGAAGGGCGGTTGCTGTCCGAATGTCTGGCTACGGGCGCGCTGGATCGGCTGGAGCCTGAGGATCGTGCGCGGGCGCAGCGGCTGACGCTGGAAACCCTGCGCGGGCTAGAGCGTGCCGACCGGTTGCTGGACAACCACCTGAACCGAACCCCGGCGCTGACCGTGCATAACGCGCTGCGCCTTGGCGCAGTGGAACTGTGCCACGGTGAAGCCGCGCATGGGGTAGTCAATTCCATGGTCGAGATCGTTGGTCGTTCCCGCAAGCATGGGCGGCTGAAAGGTCTCGTGAACGCCGTACTGCGCAAAGTAGCGGCTGAAGGTCCAGAAGCATGGCCCAAGATGCGGGTTCCGCGTTTGCCGGATTGGCTGCGCGAGCCGCTGATAATGGCGTGGGGCGCCGAGGCTGTTTCGGGAATGGAGCAGGCGCAATTTGCGGGTGCGCCGCTGGATATCTCGCTGAAACCCGGCGCAACCGGCCCCGGTGAAGCGCTGCCGACGGGATCACTTCGGGTCCAGGATGCGGGGCAAGTCTCGGCCCTGCCGGGTTTCAACACGGGCGACTGGTGGGTGCAGGATGCTGCAGCCGCCCTGCCTGTGCGTATTCTGGCACCCAAGGCTGGAGAAAAGACTCTGGACCTCTGCGCGGCACCTGGCGGCAAGACGCTGCAAATGGCGGCCGCTGGGGCGGAGGTCACGGCGTTGGATATCTCGGACACGCGGCTGGAACGCGTGCGCGAGAACCTCAAACGCACCAGACTCAAAGCAAATGTCATCGCAGGAGATGCGCTGCAACACCGGGGCCAATACGATGCCATCCTGCTTGATGCACCTTGCTCGGCCACGGGAACCATCCGTCGCCATCCCGATTTGCCATTTGCCAAGGACGGGTCTGAATTCGGCAGCCTGATCGAACTGCAGGCCCAAATGCTGGCGCACGCCTGGACCCTGCTGAAACCCGGTGGACGGCTGGTCTATTGCACCTGTTCGCTGCTGCCGGACGAAGGCGAGGTGCAGGTCGAAGATGCGCTGGAACAATATCCGGATATGGCGGTGGATCGTGATGCGCTGAATGTCCCCGGTGTTGAACAAGAGTGGATCACCCAAGAAGGTGGCCTGCGCCTGCGGCCTGATTATTGGGCGGATCGGGGCGGGATGGACGGCTTCTACATCGCCTGCCTGAACAAATCGACGTAACAAGACGCTTTTCGATGACTTGACGATCGCCGCGGTCTATCGTTGGTTCAGGCGCCAGCAGAGCGCAAGGGGCAGAGTAACGAGCGTCATGTCAAAGACAGATACCATGACCAATCGGTGGACACGGTTTCAGAACCGTCTCTACGCACGGCTTAGCCAGCGACGCAAGGCGGTTTCGGGATTTGTCGGCGAACCTGAGCCGCGCACGGTCGGTTCATTTGCGCGTGGACGTCAGCTTGTCGCCGGAAACCTCCTGTTCGCGGGGTATCTTGTCGAGGCTCAGGACACCGAGTTGTGGGACGTTTCCGCCCCCAGCGCCGGGTTCGACAATGAACGCCACGGATTTGCCTGGCTCGACGATCTGGCAGCCGTCGGCGATATGCGTGCGCGGGAAAAAGCCCAGCGGTGGGTCTGGGGTTGGATCAAGGCGCATGGCCGGGGGCATGGGCCTGGCTGGGCGCCGGACCTAACCGGGCGCCGGGTCATGCGCTGGACCAACCACGCAATGTTCCTGTTACGTGGCATGGACGAAAAGCAAAGCAAGATATTCTTCCGCTCTTTGGCGCAACAGACATGGTTTCTGTCCAAGCGTTGGAAGGCCGCAACACCGGGCCTGCCCCGGTTCGAGGCGCTGGCCGGACTGGTTCAGGCCGGTCTGGCATTGGAAGAATTAGAGCAACTGGCGGACCCCGCTTTGCGGGCGCTGGCGCGCGAATGCGACGGTCAGATTGACCAGCAAGGCGGTATTCAGACTCGTAACCCCGAGGAACTGCTCGAGGTCTTTACCCTGCTGGCGTGGACGTCAGCGGCACTCAGCGATCTGGGGCGGGGAACGCCCGGCGCGCAGGCAAACGCTATCAAACGTTTGGCCCCCACATTGCGCAGCTTACGCCATTCGGACGGTGCCCTGGCCCGCTTTCACGGAGGCGGGCGCGGCGTCGAAGGGCGTCTGGATCAGGCGCTGGCGCAAAGCGGTGTAAGGCCACAACATGCCGCGGGGTTGTCCATGGGTTTTGCCCGGATTTATGCGGCCCGGACCAGTGTCATTGTCGACGCGAGCCCGCCGCCGAAGGGGGCCGCGTCGTATAATGCGCATGCGTCAACCCTGGCGTTCGAGTTGACGTCAGGCCGGCGACCGCTGATCGTCAATTGCGGCTCGGGCGAGAGTTTCGGGTTGGATTGGCGCCGCGCCGGGCGGGCCACGCCGTCGCACTCGACGCTGTGTCTGGATGGGTATTCCAGCGCGCGATTGACCACTCCGACCCCCGGGACCGAGCGCGAGGCGCTGGTGGACGCACCGCAAGAGGTTCCGGTTGAGTTCGAAGAAGCGTTCGAAGGCACGCGCTTCATGGCCGGTCATGATGGCTATACCAAGGTTTTCGGCCTGACCCACGCCCGCACGCTTGAACTGCGCTTTGACGGGCGCGAACTGACCGGCGAAGATATTCTGCTGACCGCCACCGACAAGGCGAAACGGCAATTTGACAAGGCATTGGACGCCTCGGGCCTTAAAGGCATCAACTTTGATATCCGGTTTCACCTGCATCCGGACGTGGATGCGGCCATTGATCTGGGCGGTGCGGCGGTGTCGATGGCGCTCAAAAGCGGCGAGATCTGGGTTTTCCGTCACGATGGTGTAGGAAAATTATCAGTTGAGCCAAGCGTTTATCTTGAAAAAGGTCGATTAAAGCCTCGCGCGACAAAACAGATCGTTCTATCCGGGCGCGCAATGGAGTATGCGACCCGCATCCGGTGGACGCTGAGCAAGGCACAGGATACAGCCTATGCCGTGCGCGATCTGCACCGGGACGAGCCCGAGTTTGACTGACGCCAAAAGGACCTTTGGACCCATGACCGACCTTCACCCCGTGCGCCGCGCGTTGCTTTCCGTTTCCGACAAGACCGGGCTGATTGAGCTGGGCAAGGCGCTGGCCGAGCGCGGCGTTGAATTGCTATCGACCGGTGGAACCGCCAATGCGCTACGTGATGCGGGACTGGACGTGAAGGACGTCAGCGAGGTGACCGGCTTCCCCGAGATGATGGATGGCCGGGTAAAAACCCTGCACCCGAAGGTGCATGGCGGCTTGCTGGCGCTCCGTGACAACGACACTCATGTCGCTGCCATGGAGGAACACGGCATCGGTGCCATCGACCTGCTGGTGGTGAACCTCTACCCGTTCGAAGCGACCGTGGCCAAAGGCGCGGGTTATGACGAATGCATCGAGAACATCGATATCGGCGGACCTGCGATGATCCGCGCGGCCTCCAAGAACCACGCCTTCGTGAACGTGGTTGTGGATGTCGAGGATTACTCTTCGCTGTTGGATCAGTTGGAAGAGAATTACGGCAAAACGTCCTATGGTTTCCGCCAGTGGTTGGCGCAGAAAGCATATGCCCGGACCGCCGCCTATGACACCGCTGTGTCCAACTGGATGGCCGACGCGCTGCAGCTTGAGGCCCCCAAGCGCCGTGCCTTTGCCGGAGAGCTGAAACAAACCCTGCGCTATGGCGAGAACAGCCATCAGCAGGCGGCGTTTTATACGGACGGCACCAACCGCCCGGGCGTGGCGACCGCCGTTCAGCATCAGGGTAAGGAACTGAGCTACAACAACATCAACGATACAGACGCCGCGTTTGAGCTGGTGGCCGAGTTCAATCCGGCGCAAGGCGCGGCCTGCGCCATCATCAAACACGCAAACCCTTGCGGTGTTGCCACAGGCGCGACCTTGCTGGACGCGTATAAGTCGGCTTTCGACTGCGACCGGACCTCGGCCTTTGGCGGGATCGTGGCTCTGAACCAGCCGCTGGACGCCGAAACCGCGCAGGAAATCACCGGGATTTTCACCGAAGTCGTGATTGCGCCGGGCGCGTCGGACGAGGCCAAAGCGATCTTCGCCGCCAAGAAGAATCTACGCTTGTTGACGACTGAAGGCCTGCCGGATGTGACCGCAGGCGGCAAAACTGTGCGTCAGGTGGCCGGTGGCTTGCTGGTGCAGGACAAGGATAACGGTTTCGTCGGGATGGATGACCTGAAAGTTGTCACCAAAAAAGCTCCGACCGAAGAGCAGATGCGCGACCTTCTTTTTGCTTGGAAAGTGGCGAAACACGTCAAATCCAATGCCATCGTCTACGTCAAAGACGGTGCGACCGTGGGCGTTGGTGCCGGTCAGATGAGCCGTTTGGACTCAGCCATGATCGCTGCCAAGAAAGCCGAACGCATGGCCGACGCGCTGGGCCTGCCGCAGCCATTGACCATCGGCTCGGCAGTGGCGTCTGACGCGTTCTTCCCGTTCCCCGACGGTTTGATGGAGGCGGCTGAAGCTGGCGCCACCTGCGTTATTCAGCCGGGTGGTTCGATGCGCGATGACGAGGTGATCGCAGCAGCGGATGAGGCCGGGTTGGCCATGGTCTTCACCGGCATGCGCCACTTCCGCCACTGATGCGTTACCGACTGCTTCTCTGGGCTGGTCTGGCCGCGTTTCTGATCGACCAGATCAGCAAGTATCTGGTCGTTCACGTGATGCGCGTGGCCGAAGGGAATATCGATGTCCTGCCGCCGTTGCTGGTGTTCAAGTATGGCGAGAATCGGGGCATCAATTTCGGCCTGTTTCAGGGCAATACCGATGCTGCCCGCTGGGTATTGATCGGTGTTTCGATGGTAATCTCGGTCGGCGTGCTGATCTGGCTGATGCGCACAGTCCCGTCGAAACTCATGCTGGTTTGCGGCGGGCTGCTGATCGGTGGTGCGCTGGGCAATGTCGTGGATCGCCTGCTTTATGGCTATGTTCTCGATTTCCTGAACATGTCCTGTTGCGGTATCAACAATCCTTTCGTGTTCAACCTGGCCGACGTGTTCATTTTTGCGGGAGCCATCGGTTTGGTGCTGTTTGATGGAAAAAAGCCCTCGTGACGCGCCATTTGAAATGCGATAAAAGCGCCTGAAACTGGCTGGAGACTATGATGCGGCTGCCGCGTTCCATAATTGCTTTGACATTGGCCTTTGCGGCTGCTGGGTGTTCCGATATCGGATTGCGCCATCTCGAAGCGCCGGGGCAGGGGCCGGATGAATTTTCGGTTATGCCTGTCAAACCGTTGACCCAGCCCAAGGATTACAAGTTCTTGCCTGCGCCCACACCGGGCGGGGCGAACCTGACCGATCCGAACCCCAACGCAGAGGCGGTCGTCGCCCTTGGTGGCAATGCCTCGTCGCTGAGCCCCAACACGGCGATCCCGTCCTCGGACGCTGCCCTTGTGACCGCGTCCAGCCGCCATGGCGTTCCGGCAAACGCGCGGCAGGTCGTCGACACCGAAGATGCCGAGTTCCGCAGAAAGCAGGGCCGTCTGACACGCCTGCGTTTGTTCAAGGTAGATCGCTATTCGCAGGTTTACCGCCGCGAAACTCTCAATCCTGACATACAGAACGAAGCGGCACGTCGCGCGGGCATCGAGACGCCCTCATCGCCGCCGGTAGATGAATAATCTTTAACTTTCCGTCATCGGCCTTGAACCTGCGCGGCGTCACCGTAGTTTGAAAACCATAAATCAAACGGAGGACGCCCTATGGTTCGGGCTCTGGCACTGTCGGCTGCCCTGATGGCCGCGACCCCTCTTGCCGCAAGTGAGGGGCACGAAGCGGTGACTACATTTACGTTGGACAACGGCATGGATGTTGTGGTGATCGAAGATCATCGCGCGCCGGTAGTGCAGCACATGGTCTGGTATCGGGCCGGCTCGGCGGACGAACCGGTGGGATCGTCCGGCGTGGCACATTTCCTCGAACACCTGCTGTTCAAGGGTACTGACACTTTGGCCCCGGGCGAATTTTCCGCCACCGTCGCGGCCAATGGTGGTAATGACAACGCATTTACGTCTTACGATTACACTGCGTATTTCCAGCGCGTAGCGGCTGACCGGCTTGAGCTGATGATGCGTATGGAAGCCGACCGGATGCGCAACATCCGGCTGTCCGAAAACGATATCGTTACCGAGCGCGACGTGATCCTTGAAGAGCGCAACCAGCGCACCGACAACAGCCCCCGCGCCCTTTTCGGCGAGCAAATGAGCGCGTCGCAATACCTCAACCATCGTTATGGCGTCCCGATCATCGGCTGGCGGCATGAGATGGAGACGCTGGATATGGAGGACGCGCTGTCGTTCTACCAAACCCACTATGCGCCCAATAACGCCATTCTGGTCGTCACGGGCGATGTCGAGCCGGACGAAGTCAAATCGCTGGCCGAGCAATACTATGGCGTGATTCCCGCCAACCCGGACCTGCCCGAACGTGTCCGCTCGCAGGAGCCGCCACAAACCGCGGAACGTCGTCTGACCTACAAGGACGCGCGCGTCTCGCAGCCATACGTTCAGCGCAGCTATCTGGCACCTGAACGAGATCCGGGCGAACAGGAGAAAGCGGCAGCCCTGTTCCTGTTGGCGGAACTTCTGGGTGGCAGCACGACATCTTACCTGAACGAGAAACTGCAGTTCGAACAGCAGAAGGTCGTTTATACCGGCGCGTTCTATCGGGGCGTTTCGCTGGACGACACCACTTTTGATCTGATCGTTGTGCCGGCGGCAGGTGTCTCACTCCAAGAGGCCGAGGATGCCATGGATCAGGCGATTGCCGATTTCGTCGCCGAAGGTGTGAACGAAGAAGATCTTGACCGAATCAAGATGCAGCTGCGTGCGGCGCAAACCTATGCGCGCGACAATGTGGACGGGATCGGAAACCGCTATGGACGCGCCCTGACCAGCGGCCTGACCGTCGAAGACGTGCAGGCCTGGCCCGATATTCTGCAGGCGGTGACCGGGGATGAGATCATCGCCGCAGCGCGCGAGGTTTTGCAGCCTGAAGCGTCAGTTACCGGCTGGCTGATGAAAGACGATGAGGTGACGCAATGAAACGGATTTTCGCGACGCTGATCGCCTTTGTCATCGCTCTGCCCGCATGGGCCGAGATTGAAATCGAAGAGGTCACCTCACCTGGCGGCCTCAAAGCCTGGCTGGTCGAGGATCACTCGATCCCTTTCACCGCACTGGAACTGCGTTTTCGTGGCGGAACCTCGCTGGATGACCCGGACAAGCGCGGCGCGGTCTACCTGATGAGCAGCCTGATCGAGGAAGGCGCAGGGGATATGGATGCCCGCACCTATGCGCGCGAGTTGGAGTCTCTGGCGGCCTCGTTCCGGTACAACGCAACGGATGACACGGTGTCGATTTCCGCGCAGTTCCTGACCGAGAACCGCGACGACGTGATTGATCTGCTGCGCACCACGATACACGAGCCGCGCTTTGATCAGGATGCGGTGGATCGTGTTCGGGCGCAGATCCTGTCCAGCCTCCAATCGGACCAGACCGACCCGAACGACATTGCCGGTCGCAGCTTTGCGCAGATGGCCTATGGTGATCACCCGTATGGCACGGAAGGCAAGGGCACGATTGAAAGCGTGACGGCCCTGACGCGGGACGACGTGGTCACCGCCTTTGAGGATGTCTTTGCCAAGGATCGTCTGTATGTGGGCGCAGTGGGCGACATCACCCCGGAAGAACTGGGCGCGCTGCTGGACAAGCTGCTGGCGGACCTGCCGGAAACCGGTAAACCGATCCCCGGTCGCGCGGATGTAAACATCTCTGGCGGCGTCAGCGTGGTCGAGTTTGACACACCACAATCCGTCGCCCTGTTTGGACATGCTGGCATTGACCGTGACGATCCTGATTTCTTTCCGGCCTATATCCTGAACCACATCCTTGGTGGCGGTGGGTTTGAAAGCCGCCTGATGCAGGAAGTGCGCGAAAAACGTGGCCTGACTTATGGCATCGCGACCTATCTGGTGCCCAAGGATCTGGCCTCGGTCTATCTGGGGTCGGTGTCTTCGGGCAATGATCGCATCGCCGACGCCGTCGAAGTGATCCGTGCCGAATGGGCCCGCGCCGCGTCCGAGGGCGTGACCCAGAAGGAACTGGACGACGCCAAGACCTATCTGACCGGTGCTTACCCGTTGCGCTTTGACGGAAATGGGCAGATTGCGGGGATCATGGTCGGGATGCAGATGGAAGATCTGCCGATTGATTACATTGCCACCCGCAACGACAAGGTAAACGCGGTCACGCTGGAAGAGGTCAACCGGGTCGCAGCAGAACTGCTGGACCCGGAGGGGCTGCATTTCACTGTGGTTGGTAAACCCGTGGGTCTGGAAACAACGAACTGAGAATAGGGGCTGAGCGTTGCTCAGCCCTTTTTCATTCTACGCAGCATCTGCCCCATCATCTGACCGAACTTGCCCGATCCGCGCTGATACAGCGCGCCGTCAACGGCCAGAACTGTACCGCTGATATAGCTGGCCAGATCAGAGCTAAGGAACAGGCAGGCGTTTGCCACGTCTTGCGGCTGACCCCAGCGACCCAAGGGGACGTCCTTGCGCAAAGCTTCTCCGGCATCTGGGGTAGGAGCCAAACGTTTGGCCCCCTCGGTGCCCTCGATAAAGCCTGGCACGACCGAGTTCACGCGAATGCCTTCTACACCCCATTCCATCGACAGGGTACGGGTGATCTGATCAACACCCGCCTTGGCGGCGCAGACATGAGCCTGACCTTCGTAAGGCAGATATGACTGCGGGGCCGAGATGTTGATGATGCTGGCTCCGGGGCGCTTCAGGTAAGGATAGGCCCCCTTCATCACGTGGATCGTGCCCATCAGGTCGATGTCGATCACGGTTTTGAACGCATTGACCGACATTTCCGCTGCCAGCGCCGGGAAATTACCCGCCGCGCCCGACACCAGAACGTCAAAGTCACCGAATGCATCGTGGAATTGCTTGAGGCCCTCGGCCACAGCCTCAGGGTCGCGCACGTCGAACGCGGCACCGATGGCATCCTGTGCGCCCGCAGCTTTCAGTGCGGCAACGGTGTCATCGACCTTTTCCTGCGATCGGCTGGCAACGGCCAGTTTGGCACCCGAGGCCGCAAAGGCCTCGGCAATGCCGCGATTGATACCGCTGGTTCCGCCAATGACGATGACGGTTTTACCTGAAAAATCCATGTAGGCCTCCCTTGGAGGGGAGCCCTACTCGCCGTAGGGCACCCAGATGTTTTTGACTTCGGTCGCAGCCTGCAGGAAGCGGCGAGAATGGTCCACGCCCCAATCAAATGCCGTCGCGTTATTCACCCAAGTCCGTTTCAGGTTCCCGGCCGAGACAACCTCGATCTCTTTCGACAGGTCGGTGGACGAGAACGACCAGACCGCATCGACGTTCAGATGCGAGGCCAGCGGTTTCGCCAGTTCCGCGTGGCTGCCGGTCAGGATGTTGACCACGCCAGCGGGCACGTCGGAGGTTTCGAGGACCTGGTAGAAATCGGTGGCCGCCAGCGGATAGGGTTCGCTTGCTGCCAGTACCACCCGGTTGCCCATCGCAATCGCAGGTGCCATGGCCGAAACCAGACCCAGCAGAGGTGCCTCATCCGCACAGAGCGCACCGATCACGCCGACCGGTTCCTTCATGGCAATGGCAACACCACGGATCGGAACGCCGTGCACCTGACCGTCATACTTGTCGGCCCAGGCGGCGGCGGCGAACAAGCGCTGGATCGAGGCTTCGACCTCTTTCGCGCCGTCCTTTTTGCCGGTCATCGCGTCGATGCGAGCGGCAAACTCGTCGGCGCGGGCCGAGAGGTTTTCGCCGACGTAATACAGGATCTGCGCGCGCAGGTGGCCGGTGGTCGTGGACCAGCCTTTGGCACCCGCCGCTGCCTCAACCGCGTTGCGGACGTCCTTGCGGTTGGCGAGCCCCACATGGCCCAACAGCCCGGACTTGCCCCAAACGGATTTTGAATAGCCGCTATCGGGCCGCGCCTGCTTGCCGCCGACATACATCTTGGCGGTGCGGTCAATCGGATCGACCGGGGCACCTTCGCCCACGATCACCTCGACCTTCGCCAGCGGCTTGGCCTTGCCTTTGGGTTTGGTGTAAGCAGCCAGCCCTTCCCAGCCGCCTTCACGGCCAAAGCCGCTTTCACGCACACCGCCGAAACCAGCAGCGGCGTCGAACAGGTTGGTGGCATTCACCCAGACCACGCCCGCAACCAGCTTGGGCGCGATATCCAGCGCGAGGTTCACATTCTCGGTCCACACGGTCGCGGCCAGCCCGTAGCGGGTGTTGTTGGCCAGCTCGACCGCCTCCTCCGGCGTCCGGAAGGTTGACGACACCAGAACCGGGCCAAAGATCTCTTCCTGCATCAGCGGGTCGGATGTTTCGAGGCCCGAGATCAGCGTCGGCGGGTAGTAGCAACCGTTCGCAGGCAGATCGCAAGCTGCCTGATGGACGTGACCAACCGTGTTGCTTTCGACCATGCCCTTGATGGTCTGCAGTTGAACCGGGTCCACAACCGCACCCACGTCGATGCATTTGTCCAACGGATCGCCAACACGCAGCTTGTCCATCCGGGCACGCAGTTTCTCGTGGAAGCGATCGGCAATGCCTTCCTGCACCAACAGGCGCGAGCCCGCACAACAGACTTGACCCTGATTGAACCAGATCGCATCGACCAAGCCTTCGATAGCTGAATCAATATCGGCGTCGTCAAAGACGATGTAGGCGGACTTGCCACCCAGTTCCAACGTCAATTCCTTACCCGATCCAGCGGTCGCCTCGCGAATGCGCCGACCGACAACCGTCGAACCGGTAAAGGCGATCTTGTCGACGTCCGAGGACACGATCATCTCACCCACGGCACCGTCACCGGTAACGATATTGACTACACCTTTGGGCAAGCCAGCCTGCGAGCAGATGTCAGCGAACAGCAGTGCGGTCAATGAGGTGTACTCAGCCGGTTTCAGGACCACCGTGTTGCCCATTGCAATCGCAGGCGCGACTTTCCACGCCAGCATCAGCAAAGGGAAGTTCCACGGGATGATCTGACCGCAAACACCCAGCGCCTCAGCATCGGGCATTTCGCTTTCCATCAACTGCGCCATGCCTGCGTGGTAATAGAAGTGCCGCTGCACCAGAGGGATGTCGATGTCGCGCGATTCACGGATCGGCTTGCCGTTGTCGAGGCTCTCGAGCACCGCAAACAGGCGGGAATGCTTCTGCAACAGGCGCGCGATGGAGTAGAGATACCGTGCACGGCCTGCGCCGCCCAGCTTCTCCCACTTGGGCTGTGCCTTGCGCGCGGCGTTGACCGCCGCGTCCACGTCGGCCTGTTTCGCCTGTGTCAACTTGGCCAGAACCTCTCCGGTCGCGGGGTTGCGGCTTTCGAACCCTTTGCCCGGCTTGGTGAAGGCTCCATCGATATAGTGACCGAACTTGTCACCCTGATCGACCAGCCAGGCCAAAGCCTCGGCAGCGCTTTCGGGGGCAGGGCCGTAATCCATGGTTTCGAAAATCTCTTTGACTGTCATAGTTTTTGTCCTTTTCCCGGGGCTTCGCCCGTTCAGCGCTGAAATCGCTCCACTGGAGTGATTTCCGGGCGCGCCTCACCCCATAGAATGACGGTAGCCAGCCGAGTAGGACCCGGTGACGTAGTGTTCCAACTGCCGCTCGATATCGCCCAGCAGCGACGACGCTCCAAAGCGGAACAGATCCGGCTCCAGCCAACGGTCGCCCAGTTCGTCCTTGATCAGCGACAGGTAGACCAGCGCGTCCTTGGCTTTCGAGATGCCCCCAGCAGGCTTGTACCCGACCCGATACCCTGTGCGGTCATAATAGTCTCGGATCGCACGGATCATCACCAGCGATACGGGCAGGGTAGCGTTGACGCTTTCCTTGCCGGTCGAGGTCTTGATGAAATCCGCACCGGCCATCATGCAAACCAGCGATGCACGTGCGACATTGCGCAGGCTGCCCAGTTCTCCGGTGGCGAGGATGGCTTTGACATGCGCATCGCCGCAGGCGACGCGGAAGGCCTTCATCTCTTCGTACAGCGCCTGCCAGTCGCCTGACAGGACATGACGGCGCGAGATCACAATGTCGATTTCTTCGGCCCCGGCCTTAACGCTTTCTTCGATCTCTGCAACTCGCAGGTGGAAGGGGGACAGGCCAGCCGGGAAGCCGGTCGACACAGCCGCAACCGGAATGCCCGTGCCATGTAGCGCGTCCACGGCGGTTTCGATCATGTCGTGATAGACGCAGACAGCGCCTGTCGTGATCGCTGGCATATCCAGCGCCTGCAGAACCGAAGGTGCCACGGGTTGCCGAGCCTTGGCGCAAAGGCGGCGCACGCGGCCAACCGTGTCATCACCCGACAGGGTGGTCAGATCGATCATCGTGATCGCCTTCAGCAGCCACGCGGCCTGATACTCTTTCTTAACGGACCGCCGACCGGGCAGGGTCGCGGCTCGGCGTTCAATGGCCGAAGTATTGACCTGCACGGCGCGCACCCAGTCCAGATCAAGATCCATACCGGGGTTTCTGGGCTCGGTCACTTGCGGCAGATGCGCTGTGCGCACGGGGCTTTCTGAGCTCTGCGTATCCATTTTCACATCCTTTGGGAGGTTTGCGCCAAATTCGCATGGCTTGCGACTGAATGGAAGGCATACCGGCCTCGCCAATGCAATTTTTTTGACCAAATGGACAAAATTGGTGTTTTCTTGCGAATAATTCGCAATAGCGTTGACTTAGTTGCGAATGGTTCGCATATTCATTCTCAACAAACACCAGAATGGGGTCAGCAATGATTCGTCGTAGTTTTCTTGCGGCTTTGGCTTTCGCCGCCGCATTGCCGGTGGCGGCCTGGGCAGAGGCACCGCTCAAGGTTGTTGCCACCACGGGTATGATAGCGGATACGGCGCGTCAGATCGGTGGCGATCAGGTCGACGTGAAGGGTCTCATGGGACCCGGCGTCGATCCGCATGCCTATCGACAGACCCGCAGCGATATCGTGGCGATGACCCGCGCGGACCTGATCTTGTGGCATGGTCTCTACCTTGAGGCGCAGATGGAAGAGTTCTTCCACGACCTCGGGCGTAAACGGCCCGTCGTGGCTGTTGCTGAAGGTGTGGATAAGTCCAAGCTGCGCGCGCATGACGACTATGCCGACAAATACGACCCACATGTTTGGATGAGCCCGGCTCTGTGGCGCGATGTGGCGGTTGAGATCCAGAAAGCCCTGACCGAGGCACGCCCCGAAGCTGCAGATGAGTTTCAGGCCAACACTACGGCGTTCCTGACCGAGATTGATCTGCTTGAAGCCTATGGTAAGCAAGTCTTGGCCAAGGTGCCTGAAAACAACCGGATACTGGTAACGGCCCATGATGCCTTTGGCTATTTCGGTGCGGAATATGGCTATGAAGTGCTTGGCATTCAGGGCATTTCGACCCAATCCGAGGCGGGTCTGAACAGGATCGGAGAGTTGGTCGATACTCTGGTCGATCAGGAATTGACGGCCGTGTTCGTAGAAAGCTCGGTCTCCGACCGGTCGATGCGAGCGCTGATCGAGGGCGCTGCGGCCAAAGGTCATGATGTCGGGATTGGTGGAGAACTGTATTCCGACGCTATGGGAGAACCAGGCACCTATGAGGGCACCTATATCGGTATGCTGGACCACAACATCACTGTGATCGCAGGCGCGCTGGGCGCCGATGTGCCCGAGCGAGGCATGAACGGCAAGCTGTCGGCGGGGTTTTGAGTGATGTTGGAGCTGGCCGCTAATCAGGGTGTTTCGGTTGCCGAGAAAAGCATTGAGAGCAGCCCTCTGGCCATTCGCGGATTGACCGTATCCTACGGCCAGAAACCGGCGGTGTTTTCAGTGGACATGACCGTCGAGCCGGGGGCGATGACAGCGATCATCGGGCCAAACGGTGCCGGAAAATCAACACTCCTGAAAGCGGCGCTGGGTATTGTCTCGCCCTTGTCCGGACAGGTGTCCGTCTTTGGCGACCCGCTGGAAAAACAGCGTGCCCGGATTGCCTATGTGCCACAACGCGCGAGCGTGGACTGGGATTTCCCGACCCGCGTGATTGACGTGGTTCTGATGGGCCTGTCGCGTGAATTGGGTTTGCTGGGCCGCGTGCGCGCCCGCCACATGTCCCGTGCAATGGATTGTCTCAACCGGGTCGGGATGCGCGATTTCGCGGATCGTCAGATCGGCCAGCTTTCCGGTGGTCAGCAGCAACGTGTCTTTCTTGCCCGCGCACTGGCGCAGGATGCTGATCTGTATCTGCTGGATGAACCGTTTGCCGGCGTCGATGCGGCCACGGAAAAGGCGATCATTGCCGTGCTCAAATCGCTGAAAGAGGCGGGCAAGACCGTGGTTGTCGTTCATCATGATCTGGCCACTGTCACCGATTACTTCGACCACGTGTTCCTGATCAACACGCGCAAAGTCGCCGAAGGGCCGGTTGCCGAGGCGTTTACCGCCGAGACTCTGCAATCCGCTTATGGCGGACGTCTGGCCACTGCCCAGATCGATCAGATCTCGCGCGCGCTGGGGTAAATCATGCTTTGGGATGCTCTGACGCTGCAGCTTGGCTATAACGCCACGCTGGTTGCCATTGGTGCCACGTTGCTTGGCATATCTGCCGGTGTGACCGGTACGTTTCTGTTTTTGCGTAAGCGCGCGCTGGTCAGCGACGCGATCAGCCATGCGACGCTGCCGGGTGTCTGCCTTGGGTTCATGGTGCTGGTGGCGCTGGGCGGGGACGGGCGCAATCTGATCGGCCTGCTGGCCGGATCGGGGATATCGGCCTGGATCGGACTGCTGTGTATGAACTGGCTGACACGTCACACGCGGCTCGCCGAAGATGCGGCTATTGGCGCTGTTCTTTCGGTGTTCTTCGGTTTTGGCATCGTGTTGCTGACCGTGATTCAAACGATGGGCGTGGGCCGTCAGGCGGGGCTGGAAGGGTTCCTGCTGGGGTCCACCGCTGGGATGCTTTGGGCGGACGCTTTGATTATCGCGGTTGGCGGGGCAGCAACCCTGTTGCTGGTGATCATCATTCGTCGTCCCATGACAATGGTGGCCTTCGATCCCGAATATGCTGCAGCCCGGGGATTGCCGGTTCATCGAATTGACCTTGCAATGATGGGATTGGTCATGGCGGTGACGGTCGTGGGGCTGAAGATTGTCGGGCTGATCCTGATCGTGGCACTGCTGATCATTCCTCCCGTCACCGCTCGGTTCTGGTCAGAACGTTCTGACCGCGTCGTGCTGCTGGCCGGGCTGGCCGGGGGAGTGGCGGGGTATTTGGGCGCGGCACTGTCTGCATCGGCCCCGAACCTGCCGACCGGTCCGATTATTGTTCTGGTCAGTTTTGGTTTCTTTGGCCTGTCCCTGCTTTTGGCGCCTGTTCGGGGTGTACTGGCTGCCGTAATGCGGCATCTGCGGTTCCAGCGTCGGGTCCACATTCGGCAGGGCTTGCTGGCGCTGGCACAAGGGCAGAAAATCTATGAGCCGCTGACCCTGCGTCTGTTGCGCCGTGCCGGATTGGCCAGGGCCGACGGAGTGGCGACTGAAACGGGCAAAGCCCGCGCCGCCAAAGCCTTGCGCGATGAAAAACGTTGGGAAATCGTCCGCGCCGATCAGGCGCATGAGTCAACGGCGGCGCTTTACGACGGACTGCGCGATATCGAAACCGTCCTGACCCGCGATCAGATCGCCGAGATCGATCGTCAGATTGGCGGCCCGCAGGAGGTTCCTGCATGAACGGTGAAGAATTCGTCCCCCTATCGTTGACGCCCCTGCTGATTGGCACCTTCGCTGCCATCGCCTGCGCACTACCGGGGAACTTTCTGGTGCTGCGCAAGCAGGCCCTGATCGGCGACGCAATCAGCCATGTGGTGCTGCCCGGCATCGTTGTGGCCTTTCTGCTGACAGGTGCGATTTCAACCTGGCCCATGATGCTGGGTGCGGCCGGTGCAGCCGTGGTCGCAGTGGTGATGATTGAGGCGATCAGAAGGCTGGGCCAGATCGAGCCAGGCGCCGCGATGGGCGTGGTCTTCACGACCATGTTTGCGGCGGGGGTGTTGCTGTTGGAACAGACCGATACCTCGACCGTGCATCTGGATGTGGAACATGCGCTTTACGGCAACTTGGAAAGCCTGATCTGGCTGGAGGCCACCGGATGGGCCTCGCTGTTGGATGTAGAGGCTCTGGCGGGTTTGCCGCCCGAATTGCCCCGCATCGCGCTGACGTTGCTCGTCGTCAGCCTGTTCATGTGGCTGTTTTGGCGGCCGCTGAAGATTTCCACTTTCGACGAAGGGTTCGCGCGCACGATTGGCATACGCACCGGAGCTTTGGGGTTTGCCTTGGTGATTACTGCAGCCATCGCAGCGGTCGCGGCGTTTGATGCAGTGGGGTCGATCATCGTGATCGCCATGTTCATCTGTCCCCCCGCAGCTGCGCGCATGATGACCAACCGGCTCGAAACGCAGATCACGTGGAGCGTTGTTTTCGCAATTGTTTCAGCAGTGAGCGGGTATGTTTTGGCCGGATACGGGCCTTTGTGGCTGGGTGCGGCGGATGCGGTCAGCGCTGCGGGAATGATCGCCACCATGTCCGGCCTGATTTTGGCATGTGCAGCGATCTGGGGACCATGCCGGACGCGGGCAGGCGCACCGAGTACAGCTTAACCCGGCGTCTTCCCGCCACCGGTGACCGCAGGTCATCGGCCAAACTTCGCCACCGGAAATGGCGTCGGGAGAGTCCTGACGCCATGCGGGGGGGATTCGTGTTACACACTTCTGCATTGATTACTGAATGACCACCACTCACCCGGATCGTTCGAGCAATCGCGACCAGACTGGCTGTTTGTCAGACGGGCACGGCGCGGTTGTTCGAACGCCCCCTCTTCCTGAACTTTAGTGCGTCAAACCGGTGGCAGAATCGCGAACGTCTGTGCTAGGTCTGGTGGTATGGCGCAGGCAAACCCCAATATCAGCGAAAACCGACCCGTAATCCGGCAACTGGACGATGCGGCCATCAATCGTATCGCGGCGGGCGAGGTTGTCGAGCGTCCGGCCTCGGCCGTTAAAGAGCTGGTGGAAAACGCCATCGACGCCGGGGCAACCCGCATCGCCATAGATATTGCTGACGGGGGAAAGACGCTAATTCGCGTCACCGATGATGGATGCGGGATCGCTACGGACGATCTGCCTTTGGCATTGTCGCGCCATGCGACCTCGAAGATCGACGGATCCGACCTGCTGAACATCCACACATTTGGCTTTCGTGGTGAGGCGTTGCCATCGCTGGGCGCGGTTGGGCGTCTGACCATCACCAGCCGGGTTCCGGGGGGTGAGGCGGCTTCGATCCATGTTGCAGGCGGTCGGATGGAGGCGGTTAAACCTGCCGCCCTGCGCGCGGGTACGGTGGTCGAACTGCGCGATCTCTTCTTTGCCACGCCTGCGCGACTGAAATTCATGCGCACCGACCGAGCTGAGGCCCAGGCGATTACCGACACTGTCAAGCGCCTGGCTATGGCGGAACCGTCCGTCACCTTCACACTACGCGATGTGTCCGGCGGCGGAGAGGGACGGGTGACTTTCCGCGCCGATCGTGAAAACGGCGATCTGTTTGATGCGTTGCATGCCCGTCTGGCCCGCGTGATCGGCCGCGAGTTTGCCGAGAACGCGCTGCAGATCGATGCCGCCCGCGATGGGATCAGATTGTACGGCTACGCCGCCTTGCCAACCTATTCGCGGGGTGCCGCGGTGGCGCAGTACCTGTTTGTGAACGGGCGCCCTGTGCGGGACAAGATGCTGACGGGTGCGCTGCGGGCGGCCTATTTCGATTTCCTCAGCCGGGACCGCCACCCGGCGGCGGCGTTGTTCATCGATTGTGATCCGACTTTGGTGGACGTGAACGTGCACCCCGCCAAATCCGAAGTACGTTTTCGCGATCCGGGCGTGGCGCGTGGTCTGATTGTTTCAGCATTACGGCACGCGTTGGCTGAAGCAGGCCACCGAGCCTCGACCACGGTAGCAAATGCGACCTTGGGTGCGATGCGGCCAGAACCGGCACAGCCCGCACCCGCGCGTGTCTACCAGATGGATCGTCCTTCACCCGCTGCGCGGCAAATGGCGTATCAGGCTCAGGCACCGGGATTTGCCGAGATGTCCCGGGATTATAGCGGCAGTGTGGTCGATCCGACCCCGGCGCCGATCGTTGAGGCTCCGGTCGAAGACCTGCCTCTGGGTGCTGCGCGCGGTCAGGTGCACGAGAATTACATCATCGCTCAGACCGCCGATGGCATGGTGATTGTCGACCAGCATGCAGCGCATGAGCGGCTGGTCTACGAAAAGCTCAAAAACCAGATGGCCGAAAACGGGGTCGCTGCGCAGGCGTTGCTGATCCCTGAGATTGTAGAACTGTCCGAGGGGGATTGCGCCCGTTTGATGCAGGTGGCTGATGATCTAACGAGATTGGGTCTGACCCTGGAACCTTTCGGTGGTGGCGCTGTCGCGGTGCGTGAAACCCCTGCCATTCTGGGCGAGGTGGACGCGAAGGCGATGATCCTGGACATTCTCGACGAGCTTTCCGATCAGGGTGAAAGCCAGACAGTGCAGGCGCGGATCGAAGCCATCCTAAGCCGGGTGGCCTGTCACGGATCGGTCCGGTCTGGTCGACGTTTGCGTGCCGAAGAAATGAACGCCCTGCTGCGCGAGATGGAAGCCACGCCCCATTCGGGTCAGTGCAACCACGGGCGGCCGACTTACGTGGAACTGAAGCTGAGCGATATCGAGCGATTGTTCGGGCGCAGTTGATCCCAGGGCCCGGCGGGGCTATGAAGAATAAAACAAGAACACGCGAGTTGAGATGATTGAGATTGCAGGCACCCAATATGCATTGAATGACCCGGTCTTGATGATCGGCGGCGGGGTTGTCCTTTTGATCCTGCTGTTGCTGTTCCTGTCTTTGCGCGCAGCCAACCGGTCGGCCCGTATGGCGGAACCACTGGCGCGGCAGATGGCGCATTTGGGCCAGCACGTGCAGCAGTTGGGGCAGGGGCAGGAGCAGCTGCGCGGCGGATTGCAGCATGTCTCGGACACGCAGGCGAATGCGCAGGTGCAGGTGATCCAGACGGTGGAATCCCGCCTGTCTTCGGTGCAGCAGCAGATGAACGACCGGCTGGCGGACAATGCGATGAAATCGGCGCGGGCGTTGGCCGAGATGCAAGAGCGGATGAAGGAATCCTTGCATGGGTCCTCTAAACAGACGGCGACCTCACTAACGCAATTGCAGGAGCGTCTGGCCGCCATCGACAAGGCACAGGACAACATCACCAAGCTGTCCGGCGATGTGCTGTCGCTGCAGGACATCCTGTCGAACAAGCAAACCCGCGGCGCGTTTGGTGAGATTCAGCTGAACGACATCGTCTCCAAGGCGCTGCCTTCGGACAGTTTCCAGCTGCAGGCAACGTTGTCGAACGGGCGGCGTGCGGACTGCCTGATCCACCTGCCGAACCCGCCGGGGCCGATCGTGATCGACAGCAAGTTCCCGTTGGAAGCCTATGAGGCACTGATTGGATCGACCAACGACATGGAGCTGAAGGCGGCCGTGCAGATGTTCCGCAGCACGGTGCGCAAGCATATTACAGATATCTCCGAGAAATACATTCTGGACGGTGAAACCGCCGATGGCGCGCTGATGTTCCTGCCGTCCGAGGCGGTTTACGCGGAATTGCATGCCAAGTTTCCCGAATTGGTGCAGGAGAGCTTTTCGAAACGTGTGTGGATCGTTTCCCCGACCACCTGCATGGCAACGCTGAACACCATGCGCGCGATCCTGAAAGATGCGCGGATGCGGGAACAGGCCGGTGCAATCCGCAAGGAATTGGGGATGCTGCACAAGGATGTCGATCGTCTGGGCGACCGTGTTTCCAACCTGGACCGCCATTTCGGACAGGCGGCCAAGGACATCTCGGAAATAAAGATCAGCGCGGAAAAAGCGGGTCGCCGGGCGCAGCGGCTGGACAATTTCGATTTCGAAGAACTTGCCCCCGAAGATCATACCAACGTGGTACCGCTGGGCAAATCTGAGGGCTAAATCTTACTGAATCGACAGGTCGAGGTTGTAACCGACCGTCTTTCCGGTATCCCGGTCATTGCCCATCAGGTAGACGCGTATCGTGTAATCCCCGTCCTCGGGTAACTCGATCCGGGCGGTGTTCCCGTTTATAGAGCCATTGTAGATTGCAACTCCATCACTGTCCGGCGGCAGGATGTTGAAATAGATCACGCCATTGCCGTTGGTATCGCTGACCTTTAGATCGGCAAACATCTCCTGTCCGGCCTTTGCACCCAGCTTGTAGTCGAAGTATTCATTCCCAGTAACGGTGCCGTTGACCATGGTCCCGAAATTGCCGGGTTCGAATTTGACGTCGGCAACCCTTTGGGCCGATGCCAATGATGCAAAGCCCAAAAGGACACATGTGAGGATCAAAAATCTCATCATTTTATGCATCTCCACCAATCCGTTTGCCGAGTCAATGTAGCGCGATCTTGCGACCCGATCAGATACGCAAGAACGGCTGGAACAGGCGCGGCATAAGTTTGTTGAACTTAAGCGGTGCATCGGTCACAGCCAGGCAAATGCAATCTTCGGTGATATCGGCCGTTGGCGTGTGATGCAGGTCTTCGTCCGCGATTTCGACATCGCCTCGGGCGAAATGGTCAACTTCGTCCGAAAATGCGCCTTGTAATACCATGGTAAGCTCGATGCCATTATGGCTGTGGTCGGGCACAGCTGTTCCGGCCGGAATAAACAGCAATCGGGCGGTCGCTTCACCAGTCGTCGGCAGGATTGCTTGTTTTACACCCATTCCGATGGGACGCCACTTGATGTCGTTTACGTCACCGCCCACGTAATCCTGCAGCGGAGTTGGCAGCACGGAACAACTCGGACGGTTCGGCTTGGCCATCGGCGCACCGTTTGCGATCAAGGCCATCGTCGCGGCTAAAGACGTTTCAGCCATGGCAACCGCGTCGTCCTGTTCTTCCAGAACATAACCACCAACGGCGTCAAAGCTCTCCGCCCGCGCGCGGCAATGATCGCACAGAGACAGGTGCGTGGCGACCATCAGGTCAAAAGCCTCGGGTAGCGCACCCGCTGCATAAGCCATCAGCAGGTCGTCTGTAAGGTGATGTTTGATCTTGTTGCTCATCATCGTCATCTCAATTCATCGCATGGCGCAAGCGGTCCAGCGCCAGCCGTATCCGTGATTTGATCGTACCCAGTGGCAGTCCGGTCTGAGACGCGATTTCTCGATGGCTCAGATCGCCGAAATAGGCTTTCTCGATCAGCTCTCTTTGCGCCTCGGGCAACGCGGTCAGAGCGTCGCGCAGCTGCGCGGTTTCCTGTTGCAGCGCAACAACGTCGGCCTGTTCAGGTTCCGCCTCTGGTCCCCATCCAAGATCCTCGGGTTCAGGGCGGCGCTGTTTGCGCAGGACGTCGATGCGCTTGTTCCGGGCAATTGTGAACACCCATGTGGCCACAGTCGCCCGTGTCGGGTCGAACAGGTGGGCCTTGTGCCAAAGCGTGGCCATCACCTCTTGCGCGCACTCTTCCGCCAAAGCGCCGTCAGAGCCGGACTTGATCAGGAATGCCTTGATGCGCGGCGCAAAGTGCTGAAACAGTTCGGCAAAGGCTGCCTGATCCTGCGCGTCACGTATGCGCCTGACGTGGTCCACCCACTCAGCTCTGACGTCCTGACAATCTTCCGCTCGGTTCACCGGTCTGCCCCTGCTGCGTTTCTTTGCGAGCCGAGGCTTCGTTGACAGCCTTTCGGCCACCGGTTCATCCAAGGTCGCGGTATCGATCTCGGTAAACATAACAACATTACGTGGTGTGGCCCAAGCCGGATCACTTTGTGCGACTATTTTAATCCAAACCGCGCTAGGGTTCGTATCGTTTGTAGTTACATAATCAGGAAATCGATGCCGTTTGAACGGTTTGCAGGCAGAATGGAATACCGCCCGGAATGAACCAGATCGACCATATTTCAGGCCACACCTATCACGGGCGCAAGGGCGCTATTGATAATGCGTTCCGCTATTCCATCGACTACATCCTGCTGGACCCCGAAATCCAGCCGGACACACCCGCGCTGTTTTCGATGAACCGCGCCAACGTGATGAACTGGCGAGACCGCGATCATGGGGGTGAGCCCGGCAAGGGGAGCGGAGCGGCATGGCTGCGAGACAAGTTCAATCAGATGGATGTGGCACAACCGATGAGGATTGCCCTACTGACACAGCCACGAGTACTGGGACATGTCTTTAATCCGGTCAGCTTCTGGTTCTGTTTCGACCACGGGGATCAGCTCTACGCGGTCGTGGCCGAGGTCACCAATACCTATGGAACGCGTCACAGTTATCTGTGCCACAACGTCGGTTTTACCCCGATCCAGCCATCGGACCGCATTGTTGCGGACAAGTTGATGCATGTCTCTCCTTTCCAGAAAATCGAAGGAACCTACATGTTCCGATTCGACTATCGGCCGGAACGTGTTGGGGTGTGGATTGACTACGGTCGCGAGAGTGGCGGTTTGATCGCCACGCTGACCGGACCAAGGGCTCCGCTGACCAACCGGGGTATCCTGTGGTCATTGCTGCGGCGCCCGTTCGGCGCGCGGCGCGCCTTTTTCCTGATCTTATGGCAGGCGCTGAACCTTAAGGTCAAAAAGGCTCGGTTCGTCCCGTTTCGCACCGCCCCTGTTCCAGATCACCCCATTTCCCGCAGTCGCAGACGCTAGGCGCGAACTTTTTGCTCAAGATCAAAGACTCAGCCCGATCCCCATGGTTGTGCTACTATGGAAACCGCGAACACGAGGAGTTGGGTCATGTTGGAAATTTCGGCAAGGAAAATCGCTCAGGTCGCCATGATGGGGCGCGAACTGGGGCGCGCCGAAGGTGAATTGCGCGCTTTTATCGACCGGATGAGCGAGGACGAACAGGCCGAACTGGTTGCCGTTATGTGGGTTGGGCGCGAAAGCTTTTTCGCCGAAGACCTTGCCGAAGCCATTGCAACCGCCAAGTCCGAGGCATCGACCCCCTGCGCCGACTATCTGATTGGTACGCCGCATCTGTCGGATCACCTTGAAAACGGTCTGGACGCGCTTGGTATCTCGGCCGAGGACGTGGAAAACGACTTGATGTAAACTCTAAGGCGGGCCGAAAAAAATGCTTTGTCGCCCGCCTAGCCACCTACCAGGCCAAGAATTCGCTGATTTTCCGATTTTGGGATAAACTGCTTGTGAAACCCTAATGCGACCCTGTTCTGGCGGGGCCGCAAGGAACGGAGCACGACCCATGCGGCGCGTCTTACACATGATTGCGGTTCTGGCGCTGAGCTTTGGCAGCGGGCTGGCCCCTGGTCCGGCCCTTGCCTGTGGTGTATGCGTTTCGCTTCCGGAATACTCTTTGGCGGATCGCATCCTTTCGGCCCGCGTGATTGTGTTGGCGGCCCCTGCGCCAGACAACCCGTTCAAATTCACGCACGTCTCGGTTTTGAAAGGCACGCCCGAACAGGTCGCCGCGCTGCCCGAGATTCCCTTTCTGGTCGACAGCGTCACGCGATCTGCCTTTCGCGCTGATCCCGATAGAACCGTTTTGATGGTCTACGGGGCCGGGTACCGGGACAAGGCCGGTCGCAGCTTGTCCAACGAATGGAGCAAGGGCTTCCTGATGACAGCAGAGCGTGCGCGGTTCGTGGAAACACTGCGTTCGCAAGGAGAGGGTTGGGCAATTGGTGCGACAGGCGGTGCGGCGCGTGTCGACTATTTCGATGACTATCTCGCGCATGAAGATCGTCTGCTGCGCAATGCGGCACTGATTGAAATCCATCGCGCGCCTTACACTCTGGTGTCGCATCTGTCAGATGCCTTGCCCACAGAGCAGTTGTTGCAAGAGATGCGCGATCCGAATCGTCTTGCTTACGCGCCTGCATATATTCGGTTGCTGGGGCTTCGGTCCGATAGCAAGGCAAAGGAGTTCGTCAGCCAACGCTACCAACGCGTCGTTCGAAACGGGGGCCTCAATTTGTACGATTGGGGATTGGCGGGTATCGAAGTTGACGGTGCTCTGGCGGTTACGGAAATCGCCAAGGCGCTGGAACAGCCCGACCGGTTAGCTGAGGAAAAACAGGTTCTGGTTCGTGTCCTGGCGGATAGCGGCACGGCCCATCCGGAACTGCAGCCGCAGATATTGAACATCTACAAGCGTCAGCTAGAGAACGGCGGCGCTTTTGCGATCTGGATAGCGCGCGCAGTCAAAGCCTGGAACACCACAGCATTGAATCCGGCATTCGAGGCCGTGTTGACCAGCGAGTCTGTGGACCCGGCAACTCTGTTCGTTATTCGCACCACACTTGAGGGCAACGAACCAGGGTAAATCTGTGTTCTGCCAAGCGGCACATTTACATGCCGCGCCGAGTTCTGTGAAACAAACCCCGCAGAACGCTTGCCACCATATTGTTGGTTTGCCATTCATTTGTAGATGCAATTGCAGCCTAAATGTCACCTGTGTGTTTGATTTCAGAAAAATAGCAGCGTTGAACAAAATCGCCTTGTATCTGGTCGACAGGCAAGGATATACCGGCCAGCGGAGACGTGGCCGAGTGGTCGAAGGCGCTCCCCTGCTAAGGGAGTAGGCCCGGAAGGGTCTCGAGGGTTCGAATCCCTTCGTCTCCGCCATATATCATTGATTTTAGATGATATTTTTCGACTATAGTTGCGGTACCCGCCAAAAAGCCCGCCATCCCAAATGCGCTTGGTTGCCACTTCGTGCAACGGGTGAATCAGCTATGCCCAACAGCAATCCATTGGCCGCATCGTACATCGCCATCGTCGCTTCCATCGTGATCGAGTTCTTCCAGCATGGCATGCAATGCTTCCGAGGACGCTGCCGTAATCGTATTGTTCGCAAGCACCTCGCCGGACACGCCGTTAATCTGTAGCATGGTGTGTGTTGTGTTGCCCTCGAGCTCGGCAACATAGACCGGGCTGTCGCCATAATGGTCTACTTCGAGCGCCACTAGGTTGCCCTCTGCAGCGCCAGTTGCAATCTCCATTGCTTTCGCGAAGGGAACCGAAGGCGCAATCACCTTTTCAGATCCCGCCGGTTCAGCAAACGCAAGGGTGGACAGGGCCAAAAAAAGACAGGCTAGCTACAGCGCCAATGCACAGTTTGTTTGTTTTTAACGAATTCACGGTGTTTTCCTTTCTTGTCAGCGAGGATCATCCCCTCGCATGACAGAAATAGGCGCCTGACGTTTCATACAGATTCGTTGAAGATTACGTGTGTATTACAATTTGGCTCGAGTGCCCCATTTGATTTGGACCACCGTTGTGTTCGAGTGCAGCGAAGGCCCTTTTAATTCGCTCACCTACCATTTCCCACCTGGTTCTAACGTCAGGAACGCGCGGTTTGCTACGCTCTGCCCATGCAATGGGCTGAAGCCTTGTAGACGGCGGCTTTGGGCTCAATCTGCTTGCCCGAGCTCGCCGCAGAGAAAGTCGGTAGTGAGCCCAAAGCGGACAGTTGAAGCAGCATTACTTCGCCAAGTCTCCTACGATGCCTACGGCATCAACAACAGTCGAGAGGTCATCCGTAACTTCCAAAATTTCATCATTGACGCGAATATAGCGATTTCCTTTTCCCGGCGGTTTCAATTTCCACTTCGACAGGTCGCCGACGTTTGAGTAGTTTAGGTCGCTGGGAAGCTTTGCACCGCGCGTGTATCTCTTGATTTGCCCTGGCGGCACCGCCTTTTTACCCTTGCTTGGCTTACCGTCCACTTGCACTTTCTTGTCTTTGGACTTGCCTCCCTTGTCTTTGGCTAACGCTAAATCAACCCCGCCAATTGATAATGCCAGAGCAAGAACCCAAACAAATCCAGTACTAACTCGCATATTCATTCCCTTCACTCGAACCATACCCAGACGCTCATGCTGGCGACTAGAAAGATTAACCCCTGATAAAGTCTTCAAAGGTGGAAACGCAGGTTACCACTTCAAAAGTAACAGCCTTATGTTACATCAGGACCGATAAGTAGCGTGCGACCGATGCGTCTTTAAGGCAATAGACCAAAATACAAGTCCAAAAAACAAACGCGCCTGCTGGCTCAATAATCCTACTAAAGTTCGACAGGGAGCCATTCCCTTTAGCACCGTGGGCCACGACGCTACTGCCACTTAGCGAAGGGAACAGGTCCCTTTTGTTTTGCTTAACCATGTTCAACTCACAAAATTTACTACAAGGTTTATATTTTCCCCCACATTAACCCATTGTTAACATCAGAGTATTTTGTGTTTTTTCGCGTATTTGAGGCAATTTTCGAACACAATGTTGTTGAATGTTTTGATATTGTAGAGCCAGAACCGATCGCCCCCATTGAATTGATCCGAACCTATAGTTGGGAAACGGAGGATCAAAGATGGGGAGCAAGCGAACGAGCGCATTCGGACTGTTGCAACTTTTCGAACTGCGTCGCCAAAGCCAGTTTCGTCCGCAATGCCGACCTTACTGCCGTCTGATCCGGTACCATGTTCTACCAAAAAATGCCCGATCTGAGGCCAAACCAGTCATTGCCCCACAGTTGGGTTGCTGCAATTGCACTGGATTGCTCCCAGCCCTATGCGGGCATTCATGACTAGACTTTGCAGATTCCGATTTGCGGGACAAAGTGTAACTTTGCCGCGGGCGCAAACGCATTTCGCTCTAAAAACGAGCTTGGATTTCCTCGCTGTCAGGAAGAGTAGTGACCAGCTATCCTATGAATTTCAGCGATTACATTTTTCCGAAGACTCCTAGGGGAAATAACCTCGACCTCTTTGCCCAAGGAGAGGATACTGCGGATGGTAATTGCTCCGTATTCCATTTGCACTGTCACGATATGCAATCCATCAACTTTATGGGTAACTGTTTGGGTGTCCGGTGCGACGCCCATCTCGCTTAGCAAGCGCAACCCTTCGGACGTCACCTTAAGCGTAACAGTTTGAGATTTCAGCCGGCGCTCGAAATCGGTTCTCCAAACGTCCCAAAACTCGCGAATATTGAAGTTTTCAGGTCGAGAGAAAACTTTGTCCAATGCCTCAATGCTCTGGATTTTAGCAATTTTGTAAACTCGGGGAGTATCGACCAAGGCCACAAGATACCAACTCCCTGCTTTGAGAACGATTGCTAGAGGTGACACTATACGTTCCACGACGCCCCTCCAACTCTCGTATCTTATGGAAAGCTGTTGTTGTGCCCATACAGCGGTAGCGACTTGCCGGACAAAAGGGGCATCTTCTTTTTTCCGATACCAACTCACCGGATCCAGAAAAAATCGCTCGGAAACGATGGCGGCATGGTCGCGCGTTTCATTCGGAAGCGAGGCCAGAACCTTCAACTCGGTCTGGTTCGCTGCTTCCAACAACCCCAGATCGTCTAAGACCGCACCTAGTCCGGAGAGAAGAAGGCTGCTGGCTTCGTCGGCGTCTAGGCCTGTTAAACGTGTTTGATAGCCGTCCAGCAACTTATACCCGCCATTGCGACCTCGTTCGGCAAACACAGGGACGCCGGCATAGCTCAACTGATCGATGTCTCTGTGAATCGTACGCGGGCTAACCTCTAGTTCCTCTGCCAATTGATCAGCCGTCATTTGGCCGCGCGTTTGAAGACGTATCAGGATTGAAAGCAAACGCGACGATTTCATTCCACCCTCAAAAAACATGACACATGATGGCAAGTTATCTCCGGTAATAGTGTGCATGTCACGCACAACGGAGAGACCATGTACACAAAATTGAACCAAAGAGGGAGCGAGCAAGCTCAGGATGATTTCGACTTCATGTTTGGCTCCTGGACTGTACAGCACCGAAGATTGCGGGAACGTCTTGTAGGGTGCCAGGATTGGGATTCTTTCGATGGAACCTCCCGAACCGCCCCGATCCTGGCGGGCAACGGAAACGTTGAAGACAATTTTGTAGATCTTCCAGAAGATCCCTATCGCGCAATTGCACTGCGTAGCTTTGACATCAGGTCGGGTCAGTGGGCGATCTGGTGGCTCGATGGCAGATCACCACATACTCTTGATACGCCTGTTAAGGGCCGGTTTGATGGTGAAGTCGGTGAATTTTTTGCCGAAGACACTCTGGATGGTAAGGCCATTATGGTACGTTTTCTCTGGAAAAAAGGCATAGTCCCACGATGGGAACAGGCCTTCTCAACGGATGGAGGCGTTAACTGGGAGACCAATTGGACGATGGACTTCACACATATTCCACGTTGACATGCGATAATCTACCAAAAAAACCTGCCCAAGTTGTTGGACACTGAATGAGCGTCATTGGGCAGGGCATTCATTCTTAAACGACGCCAAGGTCTGGCTGGGGCAGGTTTTTCTGCCTAAACCTAGACCAACAGCACCAATTGAACGATGCTCTTTAATAGCCTCACAAGAACCAAGCACCGAGTTAGAGGAAGCGGTCTGGCAGCTACGCTAATCTGTACTTGCCGTGAACGCCGCTTAGAAGGGCCGCAGCGCAGCATTACGCGGCTCAGTCAGCGGCGGCTTTGGGCCGACTCGTCAAACTTTGTAAAGTCCGGTTTCCGCGCAAAACTGCCCTTGGCGCTCCTCAGTCTCGCTACTGCGGCGAACGGTAACTCTGTCCGCAGAGCTGACATCAGTCGCTCCTATTTGTCGTCTACAGAATCTACCGCACTTAATCCCGCTGCAACGGGCACACTAATTAGGCAGTGGCGCACCTTAAGCTTGTGGCTAACTCGCAACAAGAATGACGTAATCTGAACGCCGTGTTCACGTTGAGTTCACCAACGGTCAAGTAATCTCTCTCTAGCTTCTTAGCGATTTTAGTTGTGTACGTTGGGAGATGAAAGCCATGACAATGAGGCTAGATGGAGAAGTCGATGACGGCCAAGCAAAATGGTCTGAATGGACCATGTATCCTAAAAAGCGCACGCTTAAGCTGACAGACTACGCCTCCGGATTCGTCATCGCACTCTCTGCGTTTGTTGCGAGTGACGGACACAACTACTTATTATTCTGAGCATACCGACGCAGCCAGCCCGCCTCGTTATAGTTGACTTCGAATTTCCGCTGCGAACCCGTGTTCCGGAAAACCTCTGGCACCAGATGTTCTTTAGCGCTCCAATTCAGCACGTAAAAATACTGGATAAACAGCGAGAGTGGGAACGCCCTGAATGGTCGGCACGCTTTCTCCCCGCCAAATAGCGCAGACAACCGCGAGGACGTCAGCACCTTCCTGCACTGCTAGCTGATGAGCATCAGCAACTGCACCACCCGTGGAAATGACATCCTCAACGAACGTTACCTTTTTCCCGGCGATATCCTGGCCTTCTATTGCGCGACACGTTCCGTAGGTTTTCGCTTCCTTTCGAACGAACGCTGCTGGCAACCCCGTCTCAAGGGAAATCGCTGTAACCAAGGGTATTCCTCCCAACTCAAGCCCTGCGATAATTTCCGTATCCGTGGGCAGAAGCGAACTCATTGCTAGCGCCAACGGCTTCAGTATGAGCGGATCGCCCTCAAAACGATACTTATCGAAATAGCGATGAGAAATTTCTCCGGAACGCAGCAGGAATTCGCCCTCAAGCGTGGCAATGTCGGCAACGCGACGAGCGAGTTCAGATTTTGAAAGATTGTTCAGGCTAGCCATCACGTCCTCCGGCATGCAAACATCCTAGAAGTAGAGGAATAACAAAGCGTTGTCAGCCCTTGGTTGCGGAAATGACCGTAACGTCCGCCCGGCCGTCATTCGCTCCTTATTTTGGACTTCGAGTGTCCGTTGCGAGCCCATTTTAGACCTTTACGGGGATAAAATTGTGCGACGGTTTTTTTTAAGAGCTACCGTTCAATACATAAACTAGACATAAACAGCATATTCAACACACATTTAATCGCGTTATTTTATTCTGATAATCAGATGTATGGGGGGCTTCAATTCGGAGATAGGTAATATGCACGCAAAACGTTTGGATCGAATTCTGTTTGACGATTTTTTTGATGCCATTGATGAATTTGTTTGGGAGCATGTTGACACTCCCAACGGACCCCAACCGGGTACACCTGCAGATGGCCCGGCATCGCATGCACTCCTTCAGCCAACCGCCCTTGACAGTCATGCTGGTGAGACCTCCGACGTATCCGTCAATGATTACAAAGTGTTAAACACGGGCGATCCGGTCGGCGGATCTAATGGTGAAGGCGGAGATGGCCTTGATCCAATTATTGAATTTATCTTGGAGCGGGCTGACGCTCCCAACGGGCCCGAACCGGTTGCGTCGGCAGATGGCCAGGCGCTGCGCGCACTCCTTCAGCCCAACGCCTTCGAAAACCAAACCAGCGTAAGCTCCGATGCAAACTTCGTTGACTACCAAGAGTTCAACATGGGCAATCCCTTCGGCGGCGGCGGCGGTGGTCGACCGGGCGGTGGCGGCGGCGATGATGGAGGCGGCGGCGGCACTGTGGAAGCTACCTACACTTCGGGTACTCTCGATACTGGGTTCGACGATAAAATCACTGTAGATACCAATCGCGGCACAAGTGATCCGTTTAATTTTCAGATCGAATTTGTGGGAAACGGGTCAGATTGGAACACTTCGATCGCGACAACCATACAAGGCTATGTCGAAGCGGCAGCGGAATTTCTTTCTTCGGTCATTGCATATGGCTTTACGGACGATGACAACGGCTTGAAATCAGATGGTACGGAGTTCGTGCTTGATGACCTCTATGTCGAAGTCAAACTTGAAACCGGAGCGCTGGGTGGAGAGGTTGCATCGGCAAATATCTACGCCGCAAACGATTGGGACGGCAATGGTACGGCTGAAACACCGGCTGGCGCTACCCTTACCATCGACCTTGCCGATGCGGCCTCTCTCGATGCGCTCGGCGTGCTGGATGACACGATACTTCATGAGATGATCCATGCGCTGGGATTTGGTACCCTTTGGGATGTTGCGGGCAACGATTTGACAACTAAGTCGAAGCGTAATCTCGTATACACTGGGACAGAAGCCACGACCTTGTATGGTGATAATATTCCGGTGGAAGGCGGTGGCGGGCGCGGCACTTCCGGAGGTCATTGGGACGAGGTAGCCTTGGATGCCGAACTAATGACCGGGATCGTTGAACAGACCGATACCATGTATCTGGCAGACTTTTCGCTCGCGTCTCTAGAAGACCTGGGGATCTATGAACTCGCTGCCGGATGGGAGGACGAACTGGCTGCCCTGAATGGCTCAAACGCTACGGGCGACGGAATCGATCTTATGGCCTGGCACGACGGTTTTCTTACTGCTTGAACAGCATCAAACTAATTCACAGCGGTGCCAGTTGGTTCTGGCGCTTCTGTTTTCTTGGAAGCCAAGTTCGCAGCACATTGTGATAGCTAAAGCCGGCTAGTATGCAGCCCCTTTTCCGGCTAGCTGCGTAAATGTTACTAACGGTCGCTTTGTCCGCATTGCCGCCTTAAAGAATATCCTCTGAACAGAGTCCTGATTCAGATTGAACCCAATTCGCTGCCCATTTCCGAGGACTAAGCTTCACCAAATTCCCCTGCAGCGTCCGGCGGTGCGTGTTCAGGCGGCAGGCGGTCTCGGACACACTCCGGTCACACAGCTTGTAGACCCGCTGGATATGTTCCCAGCTCACGCGGTCCGCGCTCATGGGTTTTCCGGGGGCGGTCGCAGACGCGCTTGTCCGGTACTGTGGCCGAAGTTACAGTCAAGGGAGGGAGGGCAAAGGGGAAAGCTCGGATGTCTGTTCAAAGCGGTTACCTGCTAATCGCCGATATTACCGGTTATACCGAATACCTGACCCGGTCAGAGCTGGAACACGCCAACCCAATCATCCGTTCTTAGCTTGAAGCAATTGTAATGGGACTGAAGGACCCAATGAAGTTGCGTGGTCTAGAAGGTGATGCTGTTCTCGCTTATTCGAGTGGGCCGTTCCCTTCAGGTGAGACTTTCCTCAATATATGCGAAAGCCTTTATCGGGGTTTCGCCGAACGTCGACGGAACATTGTGCAAAACACGACTTGCCCCTGCAACGCGTGCCGCAACGTAGCCGATCTCGATCTGAAGATCCTTG